>JBMTKL010000040.1:0-6296 GCA_049439405.1 Acholeplasmataceae bacterium
GCTGTTTTGTTTGAAAAAGGATTAAAAATTGTCGAAACTCCTGATGATGAAGGCGAAGAAATGTGTATTGAATTTGGTCAAAGGTTTGCAAAATTTTAAATACTTGAAAAAGTGTAGTAAAATAAAAGTGCTTTTAAAAGCACTTTTTTATTAAGGTGATTGAATCAATGAGTTATATCGGTATAAAAACTGCATATTCATTTTTAGAAAGTACGATTCGTATACCTGACTTATGTAGAGTGATGAAGGAAAAAGGACATCAATATGTGCTTTTGACAGACGAACGTTTGCATGGTAGTGTACAATTTTTTAAGCATGCAAAACAATATCAACTCAAACCAATTTTAGGTCAAATATTTGATGTAGACATTGGACAATTACAAGTGATGTTTTACGTCACAGTTCGTCATCAAAAAGGCTATGATATGTTACTCAAGCTCAATCAAATTAAATTAAAGAACACGCTAACACTAGAGACCATCACAAAATACCAAGATGGTTTAAATTTCACTTTAAGTCTACACAATGATACGTTGTATGACTTATACCGTAATCATAGCATCAATACTGTGATCAATGTCATTAAAGATTTAAAATTTAAAATTAAGTCTTTTTATGTATCATATCCAATATTTATGTCTCGAAGCAAAGAGATGATTGATACGATTTTTGATGAAATGCGTCACCATACTCATTTTATTTTAGAGCATCATACAAGATATTTGTTACCTGAAGATCGTATCCATTACGAAGATCTTTGTCATATAAAAGGTATGGAACCCGAAGAAGGAGATTTATTTATTTTAGACAAAGACGTGTTTAATCAATTGTCTCAAACATTAATTGAATCTCAAAAAAAGTTTTTAGAAAGCCATCAGTTTGATTTGGTGTTCCCTAATTTTTCAATGCCTTCGATTCCATTAAGTGAGGGTGTCATTGAAAAAGAATATCTTATGTCTTTATCTACAGTAGGATTAAATAAAAGATTGAAACAAGCTAACCGTACATCTCAGATTGAACAATATCAAAAGCGGCTTCAATTTGAGCTCGATGTTATTGCTAAAATGGGTTATGAATCATATTTTCTTATTGTTTATGACATTATTAAATATGCAAAATTAAATCACATTTATGTTGGTCCGGGACGTGGTTCAGCTGCAGGATCTTTAGTATCTTATTGTTTAGGCATTACTGATGTTGATCCTTTAGAATATGATTTGCTTTTTGAAAGATTTTTAAATCCAGAAAGGATTAGTATGCCAGATATTGACATGGATTTTCCTGATGATAAAAGAGACTTGGTTATACAATATGCATATCAAAGATTTGGGATTGATCATATAGCATCTATCAATACTTATCAAACCTTTGCATTGAAATCTGCACTTAGAGACATTGCGAAAGTGATGAATTTAGAGTCTACAAGAACAAATTATTTGAGTAAAAAGATTATTGAAGGACACATTGATTCGCTGGATCAAGAAATGATTCAATTAAAAAAAAGAGCCGAAGCAATCATAGGATTACCAAGACAAACAGGAACACATCCTGCCGGTATGATTTTTTCAAAAGAGCCTTTAAATGAGTTTGTTCCAATGCAAGAAGGGCCATATGAATTTTACCAAACGCAATTTGAGGCTAGCGAATTAGAATCATTAGGATTGCTCAAAATGGATTTTTTAGGGTTGAGAAATTTATCCATAATTGCGAATGCTGTAGATGAAATTCAACAATCAAAACCTTTTAACATTTTTAAAATACCTAAAGACGATAAAAAGACATTTGCTTTATTATCTGAAGCTAAAACGAATGGTATTTTTCAATTAGAGTCTGAAGGTATACGGCACGTATTAAAAAAATTAAAGCCTTCAAATTTTGAAGACATTATTGCAATACTAGCTTTATATAGACCAGGTCCAATGGCATTCATTGATACTTACATCGAAAGAAGACATGGAAAACCATACGAACCTCTACACCCATTGCTAAAAGATATTTTAGCGAGTACTCATGGGATTATTGTGTATCAAGAGCAAATTATGAAAATTGCTCAAACGTTTGCTGGATATTCTCTTGCTGAAGCAGATTTATTGCGCCGAGGAATATCAAAAAAAGATGAGTCTATACTGTTGTTAGAAAAAGACAATTTTATTAAATCTGCAACCGGAAAAGGGCATCGTAAAGAAGTTGCAACAGATATTTATGACTTAATCGTCAAGTTTTCAGACTATGGATTCAATAGAAGCCATAGCGTAGCATATGCTTTTGTAGCGTATCAAATGGCGTATTTAAAAGTGAATTATCCAGCACAATTTATGGTATCACTATTAAATAGTGTTATAGGGGATGATAAACATACACATGAATACATCAAAGAGTTAATACAGTTCGATATTAAAGTTATTCCACCAAATATCAATCGTTCAAGTGACAAGTATCTATTCATAGATGGTGAAGTGATTGCACCGTTGTCGATCATTAAGACGATAGGTAAAAAAACATTTGAGGCTATTTTAGAGGCACGACAATATGGCGTTTTCACCTCATTTGATGATTTCAAAAAACGCTTAAATAAAAAAATAAATAACAAACATGTAGAAAAACTTATTGATGCTGGAGCACTTGATGATTTTACCTTTAATCACAAGACATTGCATCACCACTCAAGCATGGATATCTTAGACTATGCATTGTATGTGAAAGATTTTAAATATGATATCAAAGAAGAGTTTACATATGATGAACTTATGAATAGAGAACAAGCAGCGTTAGGATTCAACATAACATATGACATTAAACGCTACTTTAAACAATTTAAAATGTCCACTTTTGAAGACTTGAAAAAGGTTAATGAAACTTGGATTGCAGTACAGGTCGTTCGAATAAAAAAAATCAAAACAAAACGAGATGAAATAATGGCATTTTTAGAGTTATATGATGGTGATTTTACTTTTGAAGCAACACTGTTTCCTATTGTATATAAAAATCACTCAGACATTCAAGAAAAAAGCTTTTATAAAGGGTTAATTAAAAATAATGAATATCAAGGGAAAAAGACATTCGTCATCGAAAAAATAGCAAAATTAGTATGATTTTAGTTTGAAAATCATACTTTTTTTATTGATCAAAATACAAGCGTTTTCAATTTTCTTATTTTTTACGTATTTTAGCATCAAAATATTGATGATAATATGGTAAAATATAGAAAAATAGACTATCGAATAATATCGACCAAGTTCTAGCAAAAAAGAAATGTAGGAGGATTTTATGCCATCATTACTGCTCATACAATGGGGTATCGTTGGTTTTTTTGTCTTGTTCTATTTCATTATAGGGTTTTTTAGAGGGACACTAAAAACTGGATATTATACACTCGTAAGTATCTTATTAACACTCATTGTTTTATGGATTGTTTCAGGGATTTCATTTGGGACATATTTCTCAAGTCAGGAATTCGTTGATCTGATTCAATCGAACTCTGGAAATGCAATTCCAAGCGATTTCGCAACGTATTTATTACAGCCTAGTGTGATTGCACTTGTGTTTGCAATCGTGGATGTTGTTGTGCGTATCGTTGTCTTTTACGTGCTTTATATATTCTTCAAATGGTTCTTATCGTTTGTTGTTTTTGGAACGCTTTACAAATACAGTTTAGAAAAACAATTTAGAAAATTATTTAAATCAGACAAAGTACTCGTCAAAGAGGGCGAAAGCTTAGAAGATGCAGGAGTCACTTTAAAAAAACGCTACAAGACTTTTGGTGATCGTATGGGCGGTGCCGCAATAGGTGCTGTTCGAGGTTTAATCACGGTCTTTGTTTTATTAATGCCTTTATTAGTGCTTGTGTCGACAGCTTCAAATCTAACGTTTGATGACACAACATCAAATGTAGTGTCATCTTCTCAATTAGCAACCGGAGATCAAGGAGTAAATGCACTCATTACAACGGATATCGAAGATATTGTCAATTGGGTGAACGAAATTAATGAAAATAACTTTGCCGATTTCTTTGGTGGTTTAGGTGACTCACTTTTTGATTGGGCATTTGAAACTGAACTTGGAAATGGTACAGCCTTTAATTTACGTGATGAATTATCAACTGTCGTCACCATTGTTGATACACTTAATGACAATGGATTTTTAGATGATGCTTTTGACGTTGAAGCTATTGATGAAGCTGATATGGCCGTCATTAATGATGTCATTGATCTCATTCAAACATCAAATCTAGTCATTGGAGCATTAGATGCGGGGTCATTAGTGGCTGCTGATGGTCTGATTGAGGATCTATTGGATATTGACTTTTCAAACAATACCAATGCACAAGCTGGTTTAGCAGAACTCAGAAATCTTGACTGGAAAGCTGAACTTGATAATTTACAAGCACTCGTTGATGCAGTATTAGCATTCGGTTCAGTTGCTGAATTATTAGATTTGTCTAATGATGTAAATCAGTTATTTGACCTTTCATCTGAACAAGTGACTGCACTTGCTGATGTCTTTAGAAGACTTGGTGATTTACAACTAGTTAAAGTGTTAAATGTTGGTCTTGAATATGCAGTGACGTTAGAAGATGCGACCAATCTCATTGAATGGTTGCCAGAAACTGAAAGAGAAGCATATTTAAAAGACGTTTTAGCAACAATATTAGCAGATACTGAATTTTTCTTCGGTGAAGAAGGTGACCTCTACAATATTGCTGATTTAGTAGAGATCGTGTTATCACAGTATGGTGATTTTGCGATTTCACAATTATTAGCTGAAGAAGTTCAAATTGAAAATTTAATTTCAGAAGATGTTGAAGATTTCTTATATGCAACCCTTAATGGTGTTACTGAAGTTCAAACAGTGGTGGAAGTTTTACCTTTAGCTGTTGACTTTGGTATTTATTCTGCATTAGATGGAGCAGACGCACAACCAATTGCAGAGGCTCTAGAACAAGCAGTTGAAGGGTTAGATGTAAATGCTGAATTTAATACATTTGCAGATATCTATTCTTCATTAGTAACGATTGGTGCGTCTGAATTTTTAACGGATAGCCCTGATGTTTTAGCGCTTTTAGATAGTGCTGTTCAAAATAATTTAGAAGATGCCAAATTACTTGTTGATCAAATTTTTGAACAAAGTGTTTTAGTGAATGCTGCCTTAGATGCTGCAGTTCCAGTCGTGATTGACTTAGCGGTTGAAGACGCAGACCTTAAAGCATTGCTTGATGTTGTATTATTCTCAGGTGATGATTTAGCATTTAATATCGGTGGAGAAATCGTTAAACTCTTAGATATCGTCAAAGCTCTTAATGATGTTGTTTCATTTAGTGAACTTTCTGGTGCGTTAGAAGATGATATGGCATTATATCAAGTGCTCGATACACTTATGGCTCAAGAACTTGATGTATTAGAAGGTGTATTATTAGACACCCTAAAATTAGCACCTGTAGACCGTGCACTAAGTCTTGCTTTCTTACCTATCGTCGATTATTTATTAGCAGATGGCGACTTTAAAGATATTATCTTAGGTGTTGCAACGAACTCTCCTGCTGTATCTAACATGAACTGGAAAGATGAACTAGGCGTATTAGTTTCTGCAATGTTCGATCTTTTAGATTCTTTAAATACAGCAAATGTATTTGATCAAGAAAATTTAGCGGCAGTAATGGAAGATACAAATGCACTTGATGTTAGTGCTTTACTCAATGCTTATGATACAGAAGCAGAAGTTCAAGCAGCGTTTGGTGTACTTAATGAATCTCTTATTGTAAGAGCATATCTTCCAGGTTTTGAACCTCTTTATGAAGATGTATTGAGTGGTGTTATCGAAGGGCATAAACTCTCTATGCCAGCACTTGCTATGGAAGGTGAGTTACTTAAAGATGATGCGCTAGTACAAATGATTACACCACTTATGAGTATTTTAGATGATGCTTTTACTGAAGCTGGTATTGTGACATTAGGTGATGCACTCAATGCACTTGACATGTTAGATTCTTTCGAACTTTACGATATAGTTTATGCGATAGATGCAGCAGATTTAGATGCACTTGCAGCGACTGATCTTTTAAGAGGTTTAGTGAGTGAGTTGTTATTTGATGAAGCTGTACAAAACTTCTTATATTCTATTGTATTTGATGCATCAGGATTAGAATTATCTAGTGCGTTTGTTCTAGATCGTGCAGATAATTTAGTGACTGCTGAAGAACTAGGAGATATGTTTACCATCATTCATGATTTAGCATTTCCTAAATCATTGTTAGTAATTCAAGATAGTCGTGTGTTCTTATCATCAGATCCGCTATTGGG
>JBMTKL010000041.1:0-6242 GCA_049439405.1 Acholeplasmataceae bacterium
CTTTGATGACCCTGAAAAATTAAGATATCCAACGACCATACAAGCAAAAAATCGAGATGTTATGTTTGTTGGAAGACTGAGAAAAGACTTAAAAGATCCCAAAAAAGTATTAATGTTTATTACTGCAGACAATATTAGAAAAGGCGCAGCAACCAATGCTGTTCAAATCATGAGGTGTATGTTTGATGAATCGTATACTATGTAAATTTGGTGGAAGTTCACTCGCTTCACCTAAACAATTAAAAAAAATAAAAGCGATTGTCACATCTGATCCTAACAGAAAAATAGTGGTCTGTAGTGCGCCAGGTAAAGATGAACAACATGATGTGAAAGTCACTGATTTACTTATGTTACTTCATGCACATGTGAGCTATGGTATCGCTTATGATACGATCTTAAGTGAACTTTATGATCGTTATCACGAAATGATAGAAGTACTTGATATCGCATTAGATTTTGATGCGTATTTCGCACATTTTAAAGGCTCACTACATAAAGGGATGCTCAAAGATGAAATGATGGCATCAGGTGAATTTTTCATGGGACTTATTTTGGCAGCGTATTTAGGGTACCGTTTTGTTGATGCTGGTGATGTCATTCATTTACATCACGATGGCACACTTGATGAGGCCAAAACGAAACAAGCCTTAAACGATAGCATTAAACCAGATGATCGTGTCGTGATTCCTGGATTTTACGCCACCACGCCAGAATGTAAAATTAGAGTCTTTAACCGTGGTGGATCAGATTTAACCGGGAGTATTGTTTCTAAAGCGTTAGATATTGAGTATTATGAAAACTGGACGGATGTCAGTGGTTTATATACCTCTGATCCAACAATTATTAATAACCCTCTACCTATAGAAGAAATTACCTATCAAGAATTAAGAGAACTGTCTTATCGTGGTGCACAAGTCATTCAACAAGAGTCACTTGTTCCTTTAGAAGCTTCACATATTACGTTACACATCAAAAATACCAATGATCCAAGTGCTCATGGGACGAAAATATCATCAAACCTAGAGTCAAAAACACATATGATTACAGGTCTTACTGGATCTAAAAATCATGCATCTTTAACCATTACGAAATATAGTGATGTCCCTTTTTCAGCGATGCTTAAAGATGTTTTAGATATTATGAGTCAATATAAAATCACGATTGAACATATTCCTACAGGTATTGACACGTTTTCTTTAATTGTTTCAAGTCAGCAAATTAAAGATGTGTACTTTAATTTAAGAGAAGACTTATCTAGACTCACAGGACTTAGAGACGTATCTTTTGAAGAACATGTCGCACTCATTGCAGTTGTTTCTAGAAATATGGGTCACATTCCAGGTGTTGCAGGTAAAATATTCAAAACGTTAGGGGATGAAAAGATTAATATTAAAGTCATTGCACAAGCCTCTAATGAACTATCGATTATTATTGGTGTTTTAAATGATGATTATGAACATGCATTAAAAGTTTTATATGAGAGTTTTTATGAATGAAGTTAGAAACAGAGGAAACTCTGTTTTTGTTTTTAAGGAGACACACATGAAGCACATTTTAATGATTTTATTATTGACAATTTCACTGTTGGCATGTATTCCACAAGAGCAGGTATCAGACGTGCAAATATATGAAGGTCCTAAAACAATGAAATCTTCAGAGCACATGCAAGTGTTTGTTAATGACGAGGAACTTTTTGTTTATGAAACAAGAGTAAATTTTGAACATGTATGGTCTTGGAAGACACCTGAAACAATTGCACCAGTTGTTATTTTTGATTTCTTAGGAACAGTTAATATGACCATTCATTTGCCATTTAATCCTCAAGAAGCAGTCATCAAACCTTTAGCGCATAATAAAATAACTCAAATACAATCAAATCAAGTCTCTTTTTCACTAGATAAACCTGGTAGTTATATTGTAGAATTTGATCAAGATGAAAAAAAAGTGCTTCACATATTTACTCAATCGATCGACAATGAAGTACCTTACGAAACAGATCAAAATGAGGATATGATATTTTTTGGACCAGGTGAACATGATATAGGTACGTATGAATTATACTCAAATCAAACGGTGTATATAGCTGGTGGTGCAGTAATACATGGTAAATTCATTGGTTATCAAGTACAACATGTCACCATTAAAGGTAGAGGCATCATTACTGGTGAAAACTATGACAGAACCGAAACTCAAGCATTCATACCTTTAGAATTTCAACACTCTAGTCATATTAATATCGAAGGAATAACTGTGTTAGACCCGGCTGGATGGGCGATTCACTCATATTTTAACTCAGACTTAAGAATTACAGATATTCATATTATTACAGCAAGACAAAATGGCGATGGAATTTCACTTCAATCTAATCAAAGAGTCTATGTAGCAAACAGCTTTGTAAGAAGCTGGGATGACAGTCTTGTTGTAAAAAACTATGATTTAGGAAGTTCTTCCCAAATCCTTTTTGAAGATATGATTTTATGGACTGATTTAGCTCAAAGTATGGAAGTGGGTTATGAGACATATGGCGATTTTATCGATGATGTGATCTTTAGAAATATCACGGTATTATATAATTTTCACAAAGCAGTGATTTCTATACATAATGGTGACCAAGCATTAATCACTAATATTACATTTGATAATATCATCATCGAGAAAGCATATATGAATGGTGACCAGTTAACTTCAATTAATGATGATTTTTTGATTGATATTGGTATTGTGGATCATCCCTTGTGGTCAACATCAAATGATAGAGGTTATATTTCAGAAATCGTGATCCAAAACGTATTTGTCTTAGAAGGTTTAACCACTTTAAAGATTAAAATTTCAGGTTATGATGATCTTCATAGTATTTCAAATGTGACATTTGAAAACATACTGATGTATGGAAAAAACTTCAATTTTGTTGATCCATTTTTCGAGATAAACTCATACGTCTCTGAGATTAGTTATTAAAAGAGCATCATTATTTTGATATATACTTTTATTGGTATATTTATCAATGGTGATCCATCATTTGATCCTGAAGAATATCAATACGGCGGATTTTAATTAAATTATAAACACTTGATTCATTTCAAGTGTTTTTTAATGTCTCAAAGTATTGGGTTTGTGGTATAGTAAATAGGATACTTAAACAAAGGATATAAGATGAATAAACAAAAAATAATAAATATCGCTGTGATCGCTCACGTCGATACAGGTAAATCAACGTTAGTTGATGCACTTTTAAAACAAAGTGGCGTGTTTTCAGCACATGAACATGTGGTCAGTCAAGTGATGGACTCTAATGATCTTGAACGTGAACGCGGCATTACAATATATTCAAAAAACTGTGCAATTAAATATCAAGACATCAAAATCAATATTGTCGATACGCCTGGTCACGCAGATTTTTCAAGTGAAGTTGAACGTATTATTAAAACAGTGGATACTGTAATTTTACTTGTTGATGCGACCGATGGTCCAATGCCACAAACACGTGTTGTCTTAGAGCGTGCGCTTAGAAATGGACTTCATCCAATTGTCATGATTAATAAAATCGATAAAAAAGATGCAAGACCAGATGCAGTGATTGATATGTGTTTTGATTTATTTGTTGACTTAGGTGCTACGGATTTACAACTTGACTTTCCAGTCTTGTATGCACAAGCAAAACAAGGGATTGCCAAATTCAAGTTAGCTGATGATTCAAGTGATTTAACACCGCTTTTTGAAACCATTACGAAGCATGTAAGACCTTATGAACAGCACTTAGAAGCACCACTACAACTCCAAGTATCATCACTTTCTTATGAAGATTATATAGGACGTATGGGTATTGGTAGAATTGAACGAGGTGTTTTAAAAGCTGGAACTAAATATCATGTATCGAAACGAGATGGATCTGTTGAAATCGTCATGATACAAAAAGTATTCATCAATGAAGGACTTAAAAAAGTAGATGTATTAGATGCTTATGCTGGAGATATTGTCATTTTTAGTGGTGTTAAAGATATTTCAATCGGTGAAACCGTATGTAAAATTGGTTTAGTTGAACCACTTCCTTTAATTGATATTGAAGAACCCACGTTATCGATGTTATTTTTAGTTTCTGATAGTCCATTTGTTGGAAGAAGTGGAAAACTTGTGACAACAAGACACTTAAAAGCGAGACTAGAAAAAGAATTAGAGACCAATGTAGGGCTTATTGTTGAACCTTTAGCGCACATTGAAGGATATAAAGTCTCAGGTCGTGGTGAACTTCATTTATCAATTTTACTTGAACAAATGAGACGTGAAGGTTATGAACTATGTGTCTCTAAACCAGAAGTACTGTATCATGATGTGGATGGTATGCGACATGAACCTTTTGAATCTGTGTATATCACTGCACCCGATCATTTAGTAGGAAATGTCATTAGCGCACTCAATCAAAGAAAAGGGATCATGCAAGATTTATCATCAGATAATGGGTTTACGAAAGTCACGTACTTAGTTCCAACAAGAGGATTAATTGGATATCGTAGTGAATTTATTACGTCAACGAAAGGTGAAGGTACGATGGAAAAATCATTTCATGCGTATATGCCATTTGCTGGACCGATTGAATCCTATCGAAACGGTGTCTTTGTCGCGATTGAAAAAGGGAAAACAATGGCTTATGCGTTATGGAAATTATCAGAACGTGGTGTGATGTGT
The DNA here is from genome assembly GCA_049439405.1 of Acholeplasmataceae bacterium. Lineage (GTDB taxonomy): Bacteria > Bacillota_I > Bacilli_A > Acholeplasmatales > Acholeplasmataceae > UBA8290. The sequence continues at coordinate 4,684 of JBMTKL010000041.1, forward strand.
GTGGATCCTGCGGTAGAAGTCTATGAAGGCATGATTGTTGGCATCAATTCACGACAAAATGATTTAGTTGTGAATCCATGTAAGAATAAACAACTCACAAACGTAAGATCGTCAGGAAATGATGATGCAATCAATTTATCACCACCAAGACGTTTTACACTAGAAGCTGCTTTAGAATTTATCGCAGATGATGAACTTGTTGAAGTGACACCTGATGCAATTCGTTTGCGTAAAAAGATACTCAATGCGAATGACCGTAAACGTGCTCAAAAAACAATTCAATATGAGTAAGAGGCATGATCATCATGCCTCTTTTTTTATTTAACGATGTCATGAAACATAGACAAATGCATGAATTAAGTTTATAATAGAAGTAAAGGAGGATCCGATGATTAGAAAACTAGAACCCGCGATGATTGGCTATGGTATCATCTTGTTGGTTATGCTTTTATTAGACGTGATTGATTTCGAATTATTTGCTTATTTAGGCTTTTTAGGTCTCGTTGTTGACCGCGTACTTCTAAGAATGGATCAAACGAAATAACAATGATTAAAATATTAACTTTTGGAGGGGAATTTTGAAAGTATTAGTTACAGGTGGTTTAGGTTTTATTGGGTCACATGCAGTCGTTGAATTATTAGAAAACGGCAATGAAGTGATCGTCATTGATAATTTATATAATGCGAAGTTATCAACGGTTGATAGTATAAAAAAGATAACAAATAAATCATTTGATTTTTATCAAGTGGATGCAACCAATAAAGCGTCTCTTCATCACATATTTAAAACACATCGCATAGATAGTATGATTCATTTTGCAGGATATAAAGCGGTTGGTGAATCCGTTGAAAAACCTTTGATGTATTATTACAATAATCTATTAACCACCATTAATTTAGCTGATTTAGCACTTCAATTTAATGTCAAGAAAATTATTTTTTCATCATCTGCAACTGTCTATGGTGATGGTCAGTCACCATTTAAAGAAACAATGGATTTATTAGAAAGAACGAACCCTTATGGTGAAACCAAAGCCATGAGTGAACGTATTTTAATAGATACTGCCAAAGCAAATCCTTCATTATCAGTAACGTTACTTAGATATTTTAATCCAGTGGGCGCTCATCCTAGTGGACTCATCGGTGAAGTGCCTAATGGTATACCAAATAATTTGATGCCATATGTCACTCAAGTTGCAAAAGGATTAAGAGAAAAATTATTTATTTTTGGTCATGATTATGACACTGTTGATGGAACAGGTGTGAGAGATTATATCCATGTGGTAGATCTTGCAAAAGGTCACTTAAAAGCTTTAGAATCTAAACGAACTGGCATAAACATTTATAACCTAGGGACTGGTAAAGGGACTTCTGTATTGGAAATTGTCCATGCATTTATGAAAGAAAATAAGATAAATATTCCATATGATATTGTTGAAAGAAGACCTGGAGATATCGCAACAAGTTTTGCAGATGCATCAAAAGCCAAAGAAGAACTGGTTGGGAAACAACATTGACGATTGAAGACATGGTAAGAGATGCATGGAATTTTGAAAAAC
>JBMTKL010000042.1:0-6222 GCA_049439405.1 Acholeplasmataceae bacterium
ACTTAAAGTGAAAGGCCATGCCATTGAATGCCGAATATTAGCAGAAAATCCAAATCTTGATTTTAGACCTTCACCTGGAACGATATCAAATATGCAGCTACCTGGAGGTTATGGTGTCAGAGTCGATACCCATTTATATAATGGATATACCATTCCACCATATTTTGACTCTATGATCGCAAAAGTCATCGTTCATGCAGACACTAGACTTGAAGCGATTAAAAAAATGCAACTCGCCTTGAAGGAATTTGCAATTGAAGGTATAGAAACGAATGTCGAATATTTATATGTTTTATTGCATAATCAAGATTTCCTTAAAGGAGAATACGACACATCATTTTTTGAAAGATTCCAATACATGATTTCAGGGAGTGAGTCATGAACTTCGTCGATAAACATAAAAAACGTTTAGCTGAGGTTGCTAGTCAAACAATCAAAACAAAATTAAACACACCAGTGGATATTCCAGATGGTGTGTTTGTCAAATGTGAACAATGTGAAGCTTCCCTTTATGAAAGGGTTGTGAAGCAAAATAATCACGTATGTCCAGTGTGTCAAAATCATTTTAGAATTGATGTTGATACTCGTTTACGAATGACGATTGATGAGGGTTCATTTAAAGAGCTTGATGAATTTCTTATGTCAACAAACCCATTGCACATGCCTGGGTATGAAAAAAAACTCATTGTGGCTAGAAATATTACGAAAAGAAATAATGCTTTTGTTTCCGGTGCAGCAACGATAGCAGGTATTGAAGTAGCCATAGGTGTTTTAGATAGTTATTTCATGATGGGTTCAATGGGTAGTGTTGTTGGTGAAAAAGTAACAAGACTGATTGAATTTGCGATTAAAGAAACGTTACCTTTAATCATTTTTTCTGCATCAGGAGGTGCTAGGATGCAAGAAGGCATTTTGTCACTCATGCAAATGGCAAAAACTTCAGCTGCACTCCATAAATTAAACATTCAAGGTGGATTATTCATCAGTGTCATGACCCATCCAACAACTGGTGGCGTTGCTGCGAGTTTTGCATCACTTGGTGATATTAACATTGCAGAGATGTCTTCTTTAATAGGTTTTGCTGGTCCAAGAGGCATTAAACAAACCATTCAGCAAGAACTACCAGAAGGATTTCAAACAGCAGAATTTCAACTTGACCATGGTCAAGTTGATTTAGTAGTCCATCGACAAGATATGAAAAAAACATTATTTCATATTTTAAAATTGCATCAAGGAGGTCTATATGAGCGCTTATGATCAAGTAAAACTCGCTAGACATCCGAAAAGATTAACATCTAGACAAATCATTTCAAAAATATTTCCTGATTTTTTAGAACTTAAAGGTGATCGCAATTATGGCGATGATCCATCCATTGTTGGCGGGATTGCCTCTTTTAATGGCGTTCCTGTAACAGTCATTGGCCAAGAAAAAGGCATTGATACGCAAGACAAAATTAAGCATAATTTTGGAATGCCACATCCTGAAGGATACAGAAAAGCCCTTAGATTAATGAAGCAAGCTGAAAAATTTCAACGTCCTGTTATCACTTTTATTGATACCCCAGGTGCATATCCAGGTGTTGGTGCAGAAGCAAGAGGACAAGCACAAGCCATTGCCATGAACTTAAAAGAAATGATGGGGTTAAAAACGACGATCATTGTTGTTGTCTTATCTGAAGGTGGTAGTGGTGGTGCGTTAGCCATTGGTGTTGGTGATGAGATATTGATGTTTGAACATGCGATCTATGCAATTTTATCTCCAGAGGGGTTTGCAAGTATATTGTATAAAGATAGTTCAAAGGCTAAAGAGGCTGCAGAACTTATGAAAATTACAGCACATGACCTCAAAGAGATGGGTATCATTGATTCAATTATTAAAGAAGGGCCTGGTTTACATGAAGATGCAGATGTGGGTTTATCTCAACTCTCATTAGCATTAAGAGATGCATTACTCAGACAATCGATGAAGCCAATACGAAGAAAATTAATGGCAAGATATCAAAAATTCCGCTCTATTGGAGCATTTGTAGAAGGAAAAGAAGATGAATATACCAATTAAAATCCTTGGTACAGGACATTATGTACCTGACACAATTGTAACCAATCATGATTTAGAGAAACTTGTTGACACGAATGATGAATGGATTCGAACGAGAACAGGTATTGAAGAACGTAGAAAAGTGAGTACTGAAACGACTCATGATATGGCGTATTTAGCTGCAAAAGCAGCACTTGAGAATGCGAAAGTTGATAAAAATGACATTGATTTGATTGTTTGTGCGACCATTACAGAAAATCAAAAAACACCTACTGTTGCGAATTTTGTCGCTGGATTATTAGATATCGATCATGAAGTGATGAGTTTTGATGTGAATGCAGCATGCACAGGTTTTATATATGGAATCGATCTAGCTGCAGCGTTAATCCAGCAACCAAAGTATCGTAAAGCTCTTGTGATTGGTGCAGAAACCTTGTCTAATATTTTAGATTATTCAGATAGAAATACGTGTATTTTATTTGGTGATGGTGCAGGTGCTGTAGTGATTGAAAAAGGTAATCCGGAAGATATGGGATATTTTTACAGTGCATCTAAAGCTGACACGTCACATACATTAGATATCGGTAGATATATTTCTATGGATGGTCGCAAAGTATTTTTATTTGCTGTGGATATCGTCGAAAAATCAATTCGAAAAGTTTTAGAAGACGCAAAATTAACTTTACATGACATTGATCATATCATTCCACACCAAGCGAATCAAAGAATTATTCAATCCGTTGCTAAATCAATGGAAGTACCTTTAGAATTATTTGAAATGAATATTCAAAAATACGGTAATACCTCTGCTGCAAGTATTCCTATCACATTATCAGAATATAAAATGAAACATCCTGGTAAAAAGCGTGTTTTATTAGTTGGCTTCGGTGGTGGATTCACTTATGGTGCTGCGATAGTAGAGGTTTAGTGATGAAAACAATGTTAATGTTTGCAGGTCAAGGTGCACAATACGAAGGGATGGGATTAGATTTAATACATGCCTATCCTAGGCTCATGTCGTTTGTAAATGAAGCATCGGATATCTTAAATCAAGACATTTTAGCAATGTTTAAAGATTCAAATAGTTTTAAGCATACGTATGAAACTCAAATTATGATGGTCGTAACACAATCAATGATGCTTGATGTTTTAAAAGAAAAAGGTGTTACATATGAAGGTGTCATGGGATTTAGTCTAGGAGAGATGACTGCACTTTATGCAGCAGGTGTCTTTGATTATGCGTCACTCATTCGTTTAACATCAGCGCGCGCTTTAGCGATGCAAAAAGCTTGTGATGATGTCGAAGGAACCATGGCAGCGGTCGTTAAGGTGTCACCAGAAGAGATTGAAACAGTTTGTAAGAAGTTTTCTAATGAACAAGTATTCATGATTCCAGTGAATTACAATGCACCGATGCAAACCGTCATCAGTGGTCATCAATCATTGCTTCCAGAAATTTCGGAGGCATTAAAAGCATTAGGTGGTCGAGTGATTCCACTAAGGGTAGCGGGTGCGTTCCATACTTCATTGATGAGCACATACACTGATCTATATGATGAAGTGTTATCACAAACAAAGTTCAAATCACCAGAAAAAGAATTCATTAGCAATGTCACTGGTGAAATATTAGACAATCATGTTCATCACATGATGTTAAAACAGATGATTTCTCCAGTGTTGTTTACGACGATGATTAAGCATCTCGATCATGCAAACTATGATCGAGCGGTTGAAATTGGACCTGGGAATGTTTTAACAGGCTTACTATCTAAACAAAATAGTAGAATTAAATTACTAACAATAAAAGATGCAACGTCTTTGGAGGAAATATATGATTTCACTTAAAGGTAAAAAAGCTTTAGTCACAGGTGGTTCAAGAGGTATCGGTAAAGGTATCACTGAAATGTTACTTAAAGCGGGTGCTTCAGTACTTTTTACATATCGGTCAAATAGTGATGCTGCGAACCAAACATATGAAGCTTTTAAATCCAATGGATATGATGTTTATATGATCAAAGCTAATGTCACTAAGCCAGATGATCTCGATCAACTCTTAAAAAATGTCCAAGATCTATTTGGGGGACTTGATATTTTAGTTAATAATGCAGGAATTACTCAAGACGGATTGATGTTGCGGATGTCATTTGATCAGTTTGATCAAGTCATTCAAACGAATTTAACAGGCGTATGGCAAATGAGTAAAACGTTTTTAAAGATGTTATTAAAATCTGATCATGGAAAAGTAATTAATATTACATCAGTTTCGGGTATTTTAGGAAATGCAGGTCAAACAAATTATTCAGCAGCTAAAGCTGGTGTCATAGGCTTAACAAAGTCTATGGCTAGAGAATATGCTGCAAAAGGGTTAACTGTGAATGCAGTTGCACCTGGTTTTACTAAAACGGATATGACTGATCAATTAACAGAGGCACAAGTAGCCTTAGCACTGCAAACGATACCATTGAAAAAAATGGGTCAAGTTGAAGATATTGCAGGTGCAGTCCTATTTTTAGCATCTGATTTATCAAATTATGTCACCGGCCAAACATTAGTCGTTGACGGAGGGATGGTTATGCCAGTATGAAAAGACGTGTTGTCATTACAGGTCAAGGGATTGTATCACCGATTGGTAATACAGTCAACGAAGCCTATCAAAATGCAATTAAAGGTGTGAATGGGATCGCACCGATTACATTATTTCCTACAGATGAATGGAAAGTCAAAATTGCTGGTGAGGTTAAAAACTTAGATTTTGAAGCTTTTATCGATAAAAAATCTATCAAAAGACAAGATCGTGCCATTAATTTAGCACTTGTTGCAGCACATGAAGCTTACCTACAAAGTGGACTCAATGAAGACAATATCGGAGATCCATTTCGTTTCGGAACATTTGTAGGTTCAGGCATCGGTGGACTAACAACAATTAATAAAGAAACTGCAACGTCAGTGACAAGAGGTCTTGACCGCATGTCACCGTTTTTCATTCCTGCTGCGATCATCAATTTAATTGGTGGTGCCATTTCAATGAAATATCAAGCTAAAGGTCCTAATTTACCTGTTGTCACTGCATGTTCTGCAGCAACGAATTCAATGGGTGAAGCTTTTAGATATATTAGAGATGGATACTTAGATATCGCCTTTACTGGTGGCGCAGAAGCACCAATTAACCCGATTGGTGTTGCTGGATTTGCGAATATGAGAGCATTATCTAGTGAAGAAGATATGAACAAAGCATCCGTTCCATTCGATGCAAGACGTGGTGGATTTGTCATTGGTGAAGGTGCAGGGATATTTATTTTTGAAGAATATGAACATGCAAAAGCGAGAGGTGCAAACATTTTAGCTGAAGTTGTCGGGTATGGTTCGACATCAGATGCATTTCATATTACTGCACCAGATACAGAAGCAGAAGGTGTAACTAGAGCTTTAATAGAAGCTTTAAAAGATGCAAACATCAAACCAGAAGATATTGATTATATCAATGCACATGGTACAGGTACACCACTAAATGATAAATTTGAAACGTTAGGGATCAAAAAAGTATTCAAAGAGCATGCTTATCAGCTTAATGTAAGTTCAACAAAATCAATGACAGGTCATTCATTGGGAGCTTCAGGTGCTCTTGAAAGTGTATTTGTTGTTGAGACATTAAGACATGGTATTGTTCCACCAACCATCAATTATGTTGAAAAAGATCCTGATTGTGATTTAAATTACACAGTAAATGTTGCCCAGAAAAAGTCATGTCAATATGGTATTAACATGAATTTAGGTTTTGGTGGTCAAAATGCTGTCATGATTTTTAAGAGGATATCAGAATGACAAAAGAACAAATTAAGGCAATCATTCCACATCGTGAACCATTTTTATTAGTGGATGAAATTACTGAATTTGAATCAGCGAAAAAAGCAACTGGTAAATTATTTGTAGATCCTGAGTTTGATTTTTTTAGAGGTCATTTTCCTGAAAAAAAAGTAATGCCTGGTGTACTCATCATAGAATCACTCGCACAAGTTGGTGCTGTATTACTTTTAAGTGATGAACGTTATAAAGGGAAAATAGCTTATTTCACTGGCATCAAAAATGCTAAAATGAGACGACAAGTTATTCCTGGAGACACATTAACACTACACGTTGAAATCGTGAGGTTAAAAGCTGGATTTGGGATAGGACAAGCAGAAGCA
>JBMTKL010000043.1:0-6159 GCA_049439405.1 Acholeplasmataceae bacterium
AAAAAAAGAAGCTCAGTCACAAGACTGAGCTTTTATTTATTCTTTAATAAATAGTGGAATTAAGACATATCCAACGACTAATACAAGGACACCAATGAGTGATGGAACCAGAGACTCAATTAACGTTGCGATAAACAGTAATACCATACCAACAATGGCAAGTGCTGGAATGACTGGATATCCCCACGTTTGATATCTAGGGAACTCTTCAACTGGTTTTCTCTTTCTGAAAATAAAGACTGAGATGAAAATAAGTGTATTAAAGACAAACCCTGCAAAGACAACAAACGTTAATAAAGCATTAATGTCAAATCCTAATACAATCAGTACAATCGAAACAAAAGCAGAGATCACTAAAGCATAAGATGGTGTTTTATACTCTTCACTTTCTTTAGCGAATATACTAAAAAATAATCCATCTTTTGCCATTTTCTGATAGACTCTTGGAAAGACTAATATGCTACCATTTAATGCACCAAAAACAGAAATTGCAACACTGATCATAATGACTAATTGTCCAGCATCACCAAATAATTCATAGGCAGCAAAGAAAATAAACCAACCATTTGGTGCTTCAAATAACGCACTAAATGCGACTAATCGGTACAATGCGATAATGAATAATACATACACAACCATAACACCACCTATGGCAGCAATGATCGCTTTCGGTAAATCTTTCTTTTCTTTCATTTGTCCTGCAACACTATTTAAATTCGTCCAGCCTTCATAGGCAAACAGTGTACCAACAACAGCAAATCCAAATCCAACTAATGCATCAAAAAATGAAGCACTTTCAACGGTTGGATTCCCCATGAGTGGTTGATTTCCAATGATGAATCCCATGACAATGATCATGATGATTGGAATTAACTTAGCTGCTAAAAATACAATTTGTGTTAATAATCCATTTTTAATCCCTGAATAATTTAATACCGTTAGTAAAATAATCACTGCAATCGATAAACTGGCTAAATCATCGGCTACTGTAGGGAAAATGTTAGAAACGACTTGAGCAAAAAGAGTTGCAAGTAACGCAATACTCCCTGATGAAGATAAGACTAAATTCATATGACCTGCTAAAAATGCTACTTTTTTACCATATGCTTCTTTTAAGTAAACGAAATAACCACCATTTTCTGGAAATAAAGTGCCTAATTCCGCATATGTAAGCCCAGAAAATAAAGTGATGATACCACCAACAATCCAAGCTAATATAGAAAGCGGAAGTGAATTCCCAACTCTTTCAAGTATTTGACCGCCTAAAAAGAAAATACCAGACCCGATCATAATCCCTGCAAGAATCGAAATACCACCCCATACATTAATTGATTTATTCATAAAATTCTCCTCATAAATATCCTAATATTCTTAATACACTAATAATAACAAACAACGTCACAGATGATAATAGTGTTGTCCATACAACAATTTGACCTGCAGCATCTGTATCACCACCAAGTTGATCTACAAGTACAACACTTGATATTGCAACTGGTGTTGCAAATACTGCAATCACAGAAGGAAATAAGTATTGATACTGTTCATTATATTGAATCATAATTACAGTAAGTGTAACCATCACTGCAGGAATGATTATATTTCTAAATGCAACAGCAATCATGACTGCTTTTTTTGCTTGTTTTAATGCATGAAATTCAAATTGTGCACCGAGCGCTATTAACGCAATTGGAGATGCCGTTAATGATAGTGTACGTATAGTAGTATACACGAAAGGCACATCCCGTTCAATCAATATGATAGCTGTACCGTTCGAATCCACTAAAAAAGTTTTTAACATCACAAGAACAATCGCTGCCATGACCCCAACTTGCAATGGATTTTTTAAGATGGCAACGAGGGTTTCTTTCACGCCTAAACGCTTATGACCATGCTGATCATTTAAACTTGATAACGTGAATATATTCAGAGCGTTATTAAGTGGTACAATAAAAATTGCAGTTAAGCTTACAAGTGCAACCGTATATGGATCACCTATGAGTGTCGCTAGCGTCATACCAATCATCGCAAAATTCGTTCTAGATAAACTCATGTGCACCACTGCAGTTTGACCTTCTTTAAGCTTTGCTAGGGGTAAGAAAAACCCAATCGCAAATACAAGAATTGCAGCAATAATAATAAATAACTGTAAACTAAAATCAATATTTCTGAGGGATTCTGTTTGATAAATATTGTAAAAGAATAAGAGCGGTAAGGCAATCTTAAAGACATATTGATTCATCGTCTTAATCAAAGACAAATCAACAAATCCTAGCTTTTTCAAATAAAAACCCAAAGTGATTAACATCACAATGGGCAATATTGCATTGATCGCAAACCAAAATGTATCTAAAATCATGAATATACGTACGCACCATTTTTATAAAATTCAATTTCTTTTCCATCGTAGGTCACACCAGTAATCGATAAATCTCTCGTACCAAACATAAAATCTGTGTGACTTAATGAATTATTGTAACCTCGTTTTTCTAAATCTTCTATCGATGATGTCAGTCCACCTTTAATATTCATTGGATAAGCTCTTCCTAATGCCATATGGCAAGATGCATTTTCATCAAATAAAGTTGAAAATAAAATACGGTTCATTTGAGAAATTGGTGAATCATGTTCAACGAGTGCAATTTCTCCTACGTAACGAGATCCTTCATCTGTTGCAAGTAAGTTTTCAATGACATCTTTACCTTCTTTTGCATCAAAATCGACAACTTTTCCGTCTTTGAATTCAAACCAAAAATCTTTAACGATTTTACCTTGATAAGATAATGGTTTACTTGCGACAACTCTTCCCTTCACGCCAAACTTATCTGGCATTGTAAAGTTTTCTTCTGTTGGTAAATTTGGATTAAAGTAGACACCTGTTGTCGATGTTTCTCCGCCACCAACCCAAATGTGATCTTTAACGAGTCCGACTTCCATGTCAGTTCCTAAACTATTTTTAAATTTTAATGATTTAAAGTTTTGAGCATTTAACCAATCATCATGTGCAGCTAATGTAGCATTATGTGCATCCCAAACTTCTTTAACATCTGATTCAGCATTTACATGTGACGCTTCAAAAATAAGTTCCCATAAGGCTTCAACAGCCTCTTCAGTTTCTTTTTCTGGAAAGACTTGTTTAGCCCATTCAGGATTCGAAGTTGCAACTATGGTCCATTGTACTTTGTTTCCCATCATGTGCTGTCTAAAAAAGCTCAATGCTTTTCCTGAAGCGAGTTGTCCTGCTTGTAATTTTTTCGCATCGACATCTTTAAATAATCCTGGATTCGGACTACTCACAGATATAAAGCAAGCACCTTCATCCACTAAATACTGATATTGATTGATTAAATATTCAGGAATATCTGTTAATGTTTCAATCGATTGGTATTCATACCCTGATTTAGAGACATATTCATCACTCCATAAAGGAATGACTTTTTTAGCACCGACTTTGTAGGCTTCTTCTGCTATAAGTCTAACAAATTCATACGCGCCTACACTTGTTCTTACAACAACGATTTGATCTTTTTGAACATTTGTACCAACTTTAACGGCAAGTTCAGCTAATTTTTTTAATTTGTTTTGATTTGGCATAATGTGTCCTTTCATTTTTAATATTGTAACATAAAATGCGTTGATTTTCATACATTTTCAACCGTAAGATTTTGTATCCATCTTCTCTTTTTAAGAAGTGTTAAAGAATAAAAGAATTTTGGAAGTTCCGTCCCTTTAATAAGTAAAAACATCAAAGGGATATGCATTGTTGAGAAATAGCCTAATCCAAGCGCCACTGGAACCATTACAACCCAAGTGAAAACAGAATCTGCTAAAATCGTTGATTTCATATCTCCGCCTGACCTTAAGATCATATAAATGGCAACATTTACTGAGTATAACCAAATAAGGACACTATTATATCTGATACTTTCTAAAGCCCAACTTGCTGTTGTCGCAGAAATATCATATAAGTTCACAACAAGTGGACTCACCACAAAAAGTAACGCACCAACAACCACTGCGGATAAAAAAGAAGTCATGATCAGTTTATACGCATTCGTTTCTGCTTCTTCTAACTTGTGTTCACCTAATGTATTCCCTACCATCACTGCAACCGCAGTTGCAATCCCAGAAAAGGTGACAAACACGATTTGTGAGACTGCATTATTCACATTCATCGCCGCAAGTGCAGTATCACCACGCAAACTAAATGAAAATATAAAGATGGTTTGACCTACAGACCAAAACACTTCATTCATGGTTAAAGGAAATGCTTTTTTCGAAATTCTCTTTACCATCACGTTAGGTATTTTGAATAGATTTTTTAGTTTAAAGGCAAATGGTGATTTTTTGACTTTCATTAAGACGAGTAACAAGATAAATTCTATAACTCTTGCGATCACAGTACCAATGGCAGCACCTAACACACCTAAAGCTGGAAATCCTAAATAACCAAAAATCAAAATCACATTAATGAACGCATTTAATATTAATGCAAATAAACTAATGAATAGTAATGGTGTCGTTGTTCCTGTTTCTCTAAATGTTGAAGAAATCGCCATCGATAAAATAAATGGAAACACACCATACATCATGACACTTAAATATGTTAAGCCACCCTCTACTGTCACGTCATTACTTGAAAACCAACGTATCATCGTTTCTCCAAACAAAACGAATAAAATAAAGGCAAAAGATGATACAAGTAACGCTGCATTAATTTTATATCTAAATGACATTTTAAGTTCTTCTTGTTTTTTAGCACCGTAATATTGTGCAATAAAAATCCCTGCACCACCCATCACACCAAAGGTGACGATCATAACTACAAAGTTTAATTGATTCACAATCGTCACTGCATTAATCGATGATTCACCAAGTTGACCGACCATGACATTATCAATGAGTTGTACCGACGCAATAAGAAGTTGTTGCAAGATGATTGGAATGGTGATGATAGCGACTTTTTTATAAAAAGATTTATCGCCAAAATATTTTGATTTCATATAGCCTCACCATACAATTATAGCATGATAAAGCAAAAAAAAAAGAAAGAATCCTCTTTCTTTTTTTATAAATCGAAAGTAATCCCTAAAGCCTCTTCAGATAAATTCCAAACTTTGAGTGCTAATGCTAAATCTTGAGCATGTTTTGTTTTTTTAGCAACACCAGGCTCACCTTTAAATTCCATAAACCCAACAGGACCAAAATAAGTCCCTGATGGATAGTCTTTTGTCGTCGCTGCCATGACCGTCGGTAGACCTCCAGCATAAGCACTATGACTGATTTTTTTAATCATTTTCAGTCTAAAGTCTTGTTTCATATGTTTCGTTAGACTCGTATCTGCAATCCCAGGATGTGCTGCAAATACTTCAATGGATTGATTACTTTCTTTAAGCTTATGAGCCAGTGCTAAGGTAAATAGTAAGTTTGTAAGTTTAGATCGGTTATATCCTTTTGAAGGAGAAAACGACTTTTTATTATCAAAGAAAAAGTCTTTGAGTGATGCATTGGCAAATTTATGTGCAACACTTGCGATATTTACGACTCTACCTTGCTCAGATTTTTTAATAAGTGTCATCAATAAACTTGTTAAATAAAAATGACCTAAATGATTAATTCCCATTTGAGATTCAAAACCATCTTCAGTGCGTTCATAAGGTTTATACATCACACCTGAATTATTGACTAAAATATCGATACGATCATAAGCTTTCTTGATGGCATCAGCAAAACGCTTGATCGAAGCTTTAGAGCCTAAATTAAGTTCATAAGCATCAATATTTTGATTGTTTGTCTCTTCACGGAGAGACTTTACAGCCTTATCACTTTTTTCTTTATTACTTGATGCAATCACAAGAGTTGCCTCTTTTTCAGCAAACACTTTTGCTGCTTCTAAACCAATACCTGAATTTCCACCTGTGATTAAGATAATTTTATCTTTTAATGATGGAACATCTGTTACTTTCCACATATTCTCACCTCAAAAGTATTGTAGCACAGTTCATAAAAAGCCAATTAAATGTGTGAAAAAAAAGACTCTGCAAAGAGTCTTTTTTTTAGTCTACATCAATGATTCTTAGTGTATTCGTTGTACCATGTCGTTGAGCCCAACCAGAAGTAATGATTAATGTCGTTCCTTTAGGGAATGCATAATCAATG
>JBMTKL010000044.1:0-5973 GCA_049439405.1 Acholeplasmataceae bacterium
ACCAAAGACTTTTAGCCCTCCATGCAATGTCATCCCATTCACTATGGCTCCCATCGCATGTTCTCGAACACCAAAATTGATATTTCTACCTTTGTAGTTGTTTGCTTCAAAATGACCATCTAAACCCTTAGCTTTCGTTGACGAAGAAAGGTCTGCTGATCCTCCAATGAAATTTCTTAACAATGTAGATGCTTTATTGATGACTTTTCCACCTGATACTCTCGTTGCTTCATGATCATCAAAATCAATCGTTAATAATTCGTCTAATTGTTTCTCTTGAACAGGATTTAAAAAGTCGGTAAATTGTTTGTATTTTTCCGGGTATTCCTCTTGATAATTTTTTTCAGTATCTAACCATTGCTGATATGCATTTATACCGCGTTTGACAATGTATTTGTCACAATACTCGTAGACATCTGCTGGAACTTGAAAAGGTTCTTCTGACCATGAAAGTTCTTTTTTCAATGACTCCACTTGTTGTTCACTCAACGGTTTTCCATGTGACTGAGACGTTCCTGCGACATTCGTACCAAATCCAATCACGGTTTTAACTTCAATAAAGCTTGGTTTATTTTTGTTTGCCTTTGCTTTTTGAATGGCTTCATGAATTGCATCAGGATTCATACCGTCTTCAACACGTACGTAATGGTAACCCATTGCTTCAAATTTCATTTGATGATTTTCAGAGTAAGCGAGTCCCACTTCCCCATCTAACTGAATATCATTAGAGTCAAATAAAACAATCAATTTATTTAATCTTAAGTGTCCTGCAACACTTAACGCTTCTAGTGCTACACCTTCTTGTAAATCGCCATCACCACATAAGACATATGTATAGTGGTCGATTAAAGGCAAATTCTCTTCATTAAAAGTACTAGATAAATGCGCCTCTGCCATTGCCATACCAACAGCATTTGCGACGCCTTGACCTAATGGTCCTGATGTTGTTTCAACACCATCTGTGTGTCCATATTCTGGATGACCAGGTGTTCTTCCAAATGTACGGAATTTTTTTAAATCCTCTATGGTCACATCAAACTTAGACAAGTGGAGTGTTGCATAAAGGAGTGCCGATCCATGACCTGCAGACATCACAAATCTATCTCTGTTGATCCAATTTGGATGTTCAGGATTAATGTTTAAATGTTTTGTAAAAAGTGTTTCAATCATAGGTGCAGCACCAAGAACAATACCCGGATGTCCGCTGTTTGCGTGTGTAATCATTTCCACACCTAACACTCTTAATGCATTAATTACGCGGTGATCGTTCATTGTTTTTCCTCTCCTTGACTCACTTTTTCTTTTTCATCAAAAAAATTGTTGTAATAGGCTTGCTGCTTTGTTATGATTTCATTAAAGGTTTCTTCACCTAAGTAGTCTTTGATTTTTTGTTGAGTATCGATGTTTGCTTTTGTGATATGATTACGAACAACTTTATTTTGAATAAAGTTTCCTATAAATACTACAACAATCATTGCAATTAAAAATTCCATAAGTTGATTGGGAAAATAAATGGAAGAAATAACAGCTGCAATGACATATAAAAACATCATTGGAATTAAAAACATTTGATTAATACGTCTATTTGAGCGTCCAACATATTCTAAAAAATCAATCCATATTTGATTGACTGATTTTTGATAAAATGTTTTCATTAAATCAAAGTATCCTTCTTCAACGAGGACTCTATAAATCTTTCCGTCAGATGTCCAAACAACAAATCTTCCTCTCGTTGCATATCTATCATATAAATGACTCTTATTTAATGAATAAAACTCAACACTTGTGTTTTCAAATGTTTGTGTTTCAATCAATTCACCTGATATTTGTTTAAATAATTTTGGATTAAGCTTCATGTATAACTCCTTGTGTAATCTCTTCAAGCATCACTACCCACACGCAGTGTCACTTATGGCTGCTCCGATCAAGGCCTGACCAGGTTCATCACACGAACGTTGAATAGTGATGCTTCAAGAGATTACGTTCTTAATTTTTTGAAAAACTGTTTCAGTTTTTTTTGACTTTCACTCGCTAATATACCACCACAATAAGTCACTTGATGATTAAAAGGAACATCTAATAAGGCAATTTTGCTTTCTATTGCACCTGCTTTTAAATCTGTTGCACCGTAATAGACACTGTTTACTCTAGCTTGTATCATCGCACCTGCACACATGGAACAAGGCTCTAAAGTGACATAAATATCACAATCCTCTAAACGCCAATCTCCAATCACTTCTTGTGCTTTTAACATTGCTAAGAATTCTGCATGGCCGTGAAATTGATTGCTGTGCTCTCTAGTATTATGGGCTTTTGCGATAATTTTTCCTTTATACACAACAACTGCACCAACAGGTACTTCATGATTTTTCACTGCTGCTTCAGCTTCTTCTAAAGCAACATTCATAAAATTAATATGCTTGGGGTTTTCCTGGCACTTCATGGTGTTGTCTTGCTCTCGGTTCATAAGATTCTTTTGCTCCAACCAATATCGTTTCATCGTTATAATGTGCTGGATTTCCGTTAATGATTCTTTGAGTTCTTGTTGCAGGCAATCCAGAGATGACACAAATTGCAGTCAACTTAGTCACAAATTCTGCGATCGCTAACAATTTCGGCATTGATCCAAATGGTTCTCCTCTAAAGTCTCTGTCCAGACCACCAACAATGACTCGGATACCTTTGTCTGCTAATGTTTCTGCAATTAAAACAATCCCTTCATCAAAAAATTGTGCCTCATCAATGACAACAGCATCAACACTTTCGTTGATATGGTTTAAAATATCAGCACTTTGCTCAACAACAATGGATGGTTTTTTGCTTAAATTATGTGACACAATTTCTTTATCTGCATCATACCTATTATCAAGCGATGGCTTAAATACCAAAACTGTTTGTTTTGCGTATTCTAATCTTTTAATTCTTCTGATGAGTTCTTCGGTTTTACCTGCAAACATTGGTCCACAAACGACCTCAATAAAACCTTTTTGATATATATGATACATGTTCACTCCTTATTTAGATAATAAAAAACGTGACTAAATCACGTTATTTATTTTTCTTCTTCTTGTTGATTTTGATTTTGTTTTAATCCATAACGTTTATTGAAACGTTCTACACGTCCTGTTGCTTGAACAAAGGTTTGCGTTCCTGTATAAAACGGGTGGCAACTTGAACATGTGTCTATTTTATAATCTTTCACAGTTGTTCCAATTTCATACTCAGCTCCACATGTTGAACATTTAATCACGCCAACATGGTAATCTGGGTGGATGTTTTTCTTCATAATTTGACTCCTTCCGCCATGTCACTTCATGTAACATAGTAAGTTTCGCACAATTGATTATATCACTTGGCTTTTATAATATCAAGTAAAAATATCAAGAAACATTCACTGATTTTATTGCACGAATAAAGCGAATTGATATCATACCTGTCACAATGCCTGCCGGAACACTAAATAACAACATGCTTGGTACATATGAAACTACGGTAACCGTACTTAAAATGATCATTGCCATTAATATTTGACCTATCGTGTGCGCGACGGAACCAATAACACTTACACCGATCATACTAAAAAATTGACTTTTAAAAATAGCAGCCATACCAATACTAGCAAAGAGTCCTCCTGCCATACTCATATAAAAAATTACGTTAAGGAGTTTGCCTGTTAATATTGCGACCAAGAAAACTCTAAGTATGACAAAATAAATACTCTCTTTAGGCCCATACATCACTAAAATCATTAATGTCACGATATTTGCAAGACCTATCTTAGCGCCTGGTACAGGAATAATCGTAATGAATGATTCTAAAACATTTAAAATAATCGCAATGGCTAATAAATTAGCAAATAACGTCATTTTTTTTACATCTTTCGTCATAAGATAAAGTCCTGGGTGGCCGTTGAAAATTCTACACGAATGCTATTTGGCAAACAAATTAAAGCCTCTCCATCACTTTCGCCTTGTTTACTACACACATGATATGGGCTTTCTTCTTCTATAATTTCAACTGTTTTCGTTTCAAAATTATAGCGTAAAACGACCTCTTGTCTTATGCTGTCAATTTCATAGTCGCCTAAAAGTGTTATCGTTTGATTGTCAACGTTATGTTTTGGGTATTGTGCTGCATTCGGTTGAGTATTACTTATTATAATTTCCTGATTAAAAAAATCAATGACAACAATAGGGTCTGATGCGTTGCCATAATATACATTGGCGACCGTTGTTTCTCCGGGTTCATAAATCCATTCACGATATCCCATGAAGCTACCTACAATAAATAACAAGACCAAGACCAAAAGTACATCTCTTTTATTTTGTTTTGATATATTCATGATCTTTTATCCTCGAAATACAAATCTTCTGTAAATCTTAAAATAGACCCGTCTTGTACATATGCAATTAATTGTATACCTAACGTTTCTTGATGATTTTCCATAAATGTAGTTAATGTTTCAATATCCATCACGAACAATGCTGTAGATAATGCATCGAGTAGACCAGCATCATTTCCTGTAATGGTCAGTGCATAATATTCATTGACGGGATAATAAGTAAATGGAGAAATGATGTGATGATACCGTATACCTTCATACAACGTATATTGCTCAAAATTTCCTGATGTCGCTACTGATGTATCTTTAATATGGATCAATCCATAATACTTATTAAAAACACTTGTTGAAAACATAGGATCCGTTAAAGACACTATGAAAATTTCATCTTGCTCAGGTCTGTTTATATTTTTTCCTACAGATATTGATGAAGACCCGGCACTTATAGAAAAGTATTCAACTTGTTTTTCTATTAAATAGTCTTTAACGATATTCGTTGCATAACCCTTTGAAAGTGCACCTAAATCCAATGCTTGATCCGTGGCATTAAATGTCACAAAATATTGTTGACCTATTTCTTCTAAAACAAGCGATGCTTTGTCTTGATTGAGTGAATCAACTTCTTGTTGAGTGTTCAATAATTGCACATCTGAAACCTCTAGTTCATACTCAAGATCATCTCGTTGATATATTATTTTGTCTTTCTCGAGTTGTACTGAAATACTGTTTTCATCAAAGCCTTCGACGACTCCTGATTGTTTTATTTCTTCTTCCCTGTAAGAATGAATAAAGATGTTGGCACCTTCAAATAGATCTTCGGGTGAGTTTTCTATTAATGCCTTCCAAATTTTTACCGGTGTACCCAACGTTATATCAAAATATCCTTCAGTTAATTCTTCATAGTTTATTGCTTGCAACAACATCTCATAAAGTGCTTTATCAATAGGTAGTTTTTGATTTTTTTGTGCGTTAATTGAAAATATATTATTTAAGAATGTTGAATTTTCAGGCAAGGCATCGTATGATGTCGTGAGTTGATGGTACGTTTCAAAAATAGTATTTATTTCTTGTTCGTATATTGAATATTCTTCTTCAGTTACATACAAATTAATTCCTATATACGTATACATATAGTCAAAATAAGAAATGGTATACATTTCTTTATCATTTTGGCAAGAATTAAGTGATATTACTAAGCCTAGAATTGTTATTATAAATACTATTTTTTTCATCATATATACCCACATTATAGCACAAAAAAAGAAAAGGACTTGTGTCCTATATCTTTATTTGAACCTCTGTTCCGTCTTCATTTGGGTGAACTTTCAAATATGCCAAGATGAGATCAAAGTGTTTATCTTTTTTTCCTAAGTCCTCGTAATGTTTTTCTTGAGCAACAATCTCATCACTACATGTGGCATGAATGTTTTGTTCAAAAAAAGCACCTTCTCGGGTTCCAATGACATCCCCAACTTTGACATGTTGACCTTCAATCATGCAAACATCATCGCTTATGCATTTAGGTGTCATCATTAGAAAATATAAGGATTCCGGTTCCAAAAAGTGGACCACCGGTAATTGTTTTAAAACTTCTTTTGAATCGGGTAAATCTTTTGTTTTAATGATTATTC
>JBMTKL010000045.1:0-5964 GCA_049439405.1 Acholeplasmataceae bacterium
ACATGTATTTTATGAATATGATGCGGTGAAAAAAGCCATCCATGAAGGTCCAACTGCCTATCCATATAAGACTTCTGAAGGTGATCCTGAAGTTGCTAGAAAGTGGTTAGATCATTTATTTGGCAAAGAGGCACCTAAAAGATATGAAGCAATGATTACTAACGGTGGAACAGGTGCACTTTCGCTCGCAATGGATACGTATTTAGAACCAGGTGATATTGTATTATCTGGGGTTCCTGATTGGACCAATTACCAAAATTTAGTTGAACATGGGAAACATCAATACATCACTTTCCCGTTATTTAATGATAAAGATGTATACAATGTAGAAGTCTTAGCGTCATTATTAAAGCAATATCATGATAAACGCATCATGATTATGATTAATGATCCTGCTCAAAATCCAACCGGATATTCCATGGATAAAAAAACTTGGGAACGTGTGTTTGAATGTATTAACACATACAATCAAGAAAGAAACATTATTTTACTGATTGATTGTGCGTATATTGATTATGCCGAGCAAAAGACCATCGCTTTAGAATTACTTAAAACATATGAAAAACCAGTCATGACGTTATTTGTCATTTCAGGGTCTAAATCATTTTCTCTTTATGGAGCGAGAATAGGGATGCTTGCTGCAGTAAGTCATGATGAAGAAGAACTTGCTTCATTTAAAGAAGCGTCACTATATGCAGCTAGAGGCACATATTCACTCCCATCAAATTTTGGGATGAACGTGTTATCACATGTATTTCAGCATCATGAGACATTTACAAATGAATTGCAATCGTCAAAGCATATGTTACAATTAAGAGGGATTGCATTCAAAGCGTTACTTGATGAAAAACATATCAAGTATTATCCACAACATGATGGTTTTTTTGTCACACTAATCTCAGAAGATCCATTTGATTTATTTGAACAGCTCAAAGCGAAAAAGATTTATGCAATCCCTGTAGAAAAAGGCGTGAGAGTTGCTTTAAGTTCGATGTCATTAAAAGACATTGAAGCACTTCATCACATTATATAAAAAGGAATACTATGACAGATATTATTATTATCGGAGCCGGACCAGCAGGGATATATGCTGGTTTTCTTGCGAAATCACAACACTTATCAAGTCTCATCATAGAAGCTTCCAATGAAATTGGAGGTAAGATGACACAATATGCTGATAAACCTATTTATGACATGCCGGGGCATAAAGGGATTTTAAGTAAAGACTTACTCAATGATATGTATGAGCAATACAATAGTCATGATCATGAAGGTGACATTAAATTCTATCATCAAGTCAAAGAAATTAAAGGGAGTTATCCGCATATTGAAGTTGTGACAGACCAAGGCACTTATGAAACTAAAACGGTATTACTCGCTAATGGTGGAGGCATGTTTACACCTAGAACACTAGGGTTAGATGATGAACAAACTCTAAAAAATCTACATTATCATGTAGAAAAAGGTGTAGATCACAAAGGTGAACGTATTGTTGTTTTTGGTGGTGGAGATTCTGCACTCGACTGGGCTAATTTTTTTGCAGATCAAGGTGCAGATGTTACATTAGTTCACAGACGAGATGAATTTAGAGGTCATTACGATCAAGTGGACCATATTAAAACAAAAGGTCTTGTTATGACACCGTACCGATTACACGCCGTTGAACGAAATATTGATACAATACTTAATGTCATGTTGAAACATACCAAAACAAAAGAACTCACAGACATTAAAGCAGATCATTATTATGTCTTTTATGGTCATGTACCTGCAAGAGATGTACATATGTTTGTTGATATTGACAAAAATGATCAAGGCATTTTAGTCACATCAGCGATGGAAACAACGAAACACGGTGTATTTGCAGTAGGAAATAGTGTAAGTTATCACGGGAAAGTCAATATGATCATTACTGGACTGGGTGAAACAGCTACAGCCATAGGTAGTATTGTTAAGTTACTTCATCCAGAAAGAACGATGAATAAATATCAATAAAAAAAGACATCTAGGATGTCTTTTTATTTTATGATTGAATGGGTTTCGTAAAACATGCTCGTCTTTTATGCGTTTCAGTATCAAAATTTTTCCATTGATTGAGCATTTTTAAATTATTTTCTAATTCTGGACCTGTTTCAGCATATTTCACACCATGTTTAAACATTGTTTTTAGTCCATCTTCCCACATCATAGCAATCAACCCTTTTCCATGATGTTTAGGATCCACTGCAATGAAATATAAGTCTATGACATCATATTTTTTGACAGATCGTAAAAGTCTTAATGCACCAAATGGAAGGAGTTTACCATTTGATTTCTTATTTGCCTTTGCTAAACTCGGCATCACAATACCAAATCCAGCCATATCATCATTGGCATCATATACAAACCATAAGAAATCTAAGTTCACTAAAAGCATCATCTGGTCGATATAATAATCCATCACTTTTCTTGTAATTGGGAAAAATCCATATAATTCAGAAAATGCTACATTATACATATCAAATGCTTTATAAATATGCTTGTAAACTTCTTTTTTCTTTTTGATTTTAACAAGTTTCATGCCAAAACGATCTCTGGCAATTCTGGCACCACGCGATACTTTATCTGGTATTTTTTTTGGAGAAAATATTTTTTTCTCAACCCATACAGCATCTTTAACAAATCCTAACGTTTCCATATGTTTCATGTAATAGTCATGATTATAAATCGTAATAAACATATTGAGGTTTTCAAAACCTTCTATGAGCATGCCTTGTCTGTCTAGATCCGTAAATCCAATTGGACCTATAATTGTATCGCAGCCTTGTGTTTTACCCCATGCTTCGACTTGGTTAATAAGTACTTTTGTGACATCTAAATCATCAATCATATCAAGTCTTGAAAATCGTACTTGCTTTAGATTCATTGATTCGTTAATTTTAAAATTAATAATCCCAGCTATTCGTCCAACAATTTTGCCATCTTGATAGGCTAAAAATCTAATAGAATCACAATATTCATGAACAGGATTTTTCTTTTTGTCAAATACCGTATTTTCATCTAAAGATAAAGCTGGAACAAAGGCTTCTACATCTTTATACATCTTATTTGGAAACTCAGTAAATAATCGTCCTTCTCGTTTCGTTGTAACTTCTTTAATGGTAATATTCATCATTTACCTCCAGTGATAACATGATAGCACAAAACACTTTTTTAAACAATATTTGAAAAAATATCATCTATAAGATAACAATTTTTCCATACGTTAAAAATATGATAGTAAACACAGCAAAAACCATTCAAATATGTTATAATGAGGACGTTGTAGAAAGGACGGAAAAACGTATGAAGGTTAAACAATTAGAAAATAAAAAAGTAAGCTACACATTTGAAGTCACTCCTGAAGAATTTGAACATGGATTGGCGCATGCCTATGAACATGCAAAAAAAGATATTGAAGTCAAAGGTTTTAGAAAAGGCCATGTACCAAGAAACATCTTTGAACAAAAGTTTGGTGCAGAAACACTTTATGAAGACGCACTCAATCATGTACTCTCTCACAAATATCAAGAAGTCATGGACGATGAAACCTATGTTGTGGTGAGTGATCCAACTATTGATTTAGATTATAAAAACGTCAATAGAGAAACACCATTTGAAATTTCTTTAGTCTTTGATGTAAAACCTGAGGTAACATTAGGTAACTATAAAGGACTGGAAGCAGTTTATGATAAAGTGGATGTCAAAGATAGCGATGTTGATTTTGAAATCATGTCTATGCTTAAAAAAGACGGTGCTTTTGAACCAAAAGATGGCGAACTCTTAGTTGGAGATACAGCGATTTTTGATTTTGAAGGATTTTTAAATGATGAACCATTTGACGGTGGTAAAGCAGAAAATTATGAACTTGAAATTGGTTCAGGTCAATTTATTCCTGGATTTGAAGAACAAATGGTTGGGATGACAAAAGGTGAAAGTAAAGATTTAAACGTGACGTTCCCTGAAAACTACCAAGCAGAAAATCTAAAAGGCCAAGCCGTTGTCTTTAAAGTGACACTGCATGATATTAAGACGAAAGTACCTGCAGAACTTAATGATGCGTGGGTAGAAGGATTAAAGCGTGAAGAAAAAACGGTAGCTGATCTTAAAGTTGCACTTAAAAAAGAAATTACAGAACGTCAAGAAACAGCTGCAGACAATAAATTCAAAAATGATGTCATTACTCAAGCCATGGATAATACGACGGTTGACATACCTGAATCCATGATTGAAAAAGAAGCACAAGGTCAAATTAACCAAGTCAAAGAACAAGCAAAACAATACAATTTACCGTATGAACAACTACTTCAATTCCAAGGCATGACGCCTGAAATGTTTGAAACGCAAGCAAGAAGTCAAGCAGAAATACGAGTTCGTATGAATTTGGTATTTGAAGCCGTTGCCAAACAAGAACAACTAGAAGTACCTAAAGAAAAAATCGAAGAAGCCTATCAAACACTTGTTGATCAACACAAAGTCGAGTTAGATTATGTGAAAAATATGATAAGTGAAGAATCTATGAAAAAAGATTTATTACCTCAGTTAGGCTATGATTTTGTCATTCAACATGCGGTAAAAAAATAAATTGGCACTCAAGCATAAAGATTGCTAATTGGAAAGTTTTGTCGTATACTATGTATATGATGAAAGGAGTAAATTATGGACATACAAAATAGTTTACCAGCGGTCATTGTACGTGGAACCGTACCAATGCCAAATAATGATTTTCGTATAGAAGTAGGACGTAAATTATCACTTAAAGCTGTTGAACAAGCAGAAACAGCATTTGATCAGTACGTGATTATCCTTATCCAAAAAAATCCGTTAATTGAAAAACCTAGTACTGAAGATTTAGAACCAGTTGGTGTACTCGCCAAAATTGCAATGAAAATTAAATTACCAAATGATGCGTACAAAGTAAAGTTTAACATCATTAAACGAATCACGGTCAAAGATTTCTTTTTAACTGACCCTTATTTCGTTGTCGACTATGAAGAACGCGATACTGTCAGAGGCGATCAAGACGAAGAAATCACGTTAGTTAAGATGGTTGTGAATGAACTTTCGAAACATCACCAAACGATACTACAACCTCAAGCGTCCGTTTTAGACAAAATTGAACAAGGAATTGAAACAGAACGCATGGTTGATTTAGTGGTTCTTAATTTGAAATCTAACGAGCAATCTAAATACCAATACCTAGAAGAGACATACTTAAATCAACGACTCAAATTATTACTTGAAGATATCGCAAAACAAAAAATGATCGTTGATTTAGAGCAAAAAATCAATGATGAAATTAAAAAATCAATTGATGAAAATCAAAAAGAATACTATCTGAGAGAAAAACTACGTGCGATTCAAAATGAGTTAGGTGATAAAGCGAAACGTGAAGATGAGATTGAAGAATTAAGAGATAAGATTTTAAAAGCAAAAATGCCAAAATCAATTGAAGAAAAAGCCTTATCTGAACTTTCTAGATATCAATCAACACCAGCAGCAATGGCAGAATCATCAGTCATTCGAACGTATTTAGATTTACTTGTTGAACTTCCATGGAAAAAATCATCAAAAGATACAACAGATCTTAAAAAAGTTCAAAAGAAACTTGATGAAAACCATTATGCACTAGAAAAAGTTAAAGAACGTATTATTGAGTATCTTGCAGTTAAAATTATGACCAAACGTAACCCGCAAACCATTTTATGTTTAGCTGGTCCTCCTGGTGTAGGTAAAACCTCTCTCGCCATTTCTATTGCTGAGGCGATGAACCGTAAGTTTGTAAAACAATCACTTGGTGGGGTACGTGATGAATCAGAAATTCGTGGTCACCGTAGAACTTATGTTGGCGCAATGGCAGGACGTATCATTAAAGGAATGAAAGAAGCCATCTAAAAATTAGACGCCCTGGCATATCCGCAACTCCAGGAGTCCCATCAACCTCTG
>JBMTKL010000046.1:0-5928 GCA_049439405.1 Acholeplasmataceae bacterium
GTGTTCATCAAGACGAATGATTATGTATTGAAACATCACGGAACTGAGATTGATTGGACATGATGACAACCAAAAATATAAAAGCTTGTTTAGCATCAATAGGCAATCCTCAACTTAACTATCAAAGCGTCCATATTGGAGGAACGAACGGGAAAGGGTCCACGTCTTATTTTTTATCTCAAATGTTACAAGTGAGTAGAAAAGTTGGGTTGTATACATCCCCTTATTATATGACACGTTTCGATAATATATGGGTCAATGGAAAACAAGTCTTAGATATTAAAGCGTATTATGATCGATATAAAAACGTGTTTCAAGCTTTTGACCTTACACCATTTGAAGAAGACACTGCATTGGCTTTCATTGTATTTCAATTATTAGATGTTGATATTGCAATTGTAGAGGTTGGTCTAGGTGGTACACATGATGCAACGAATGTTATGGATGCAGATGTATCAATCATTACATCTTGTAGTCTAGAACATGAAGAAATCATAGGACCAACCATCCGTGATATCGCAACCCATCAAGCAGGGATTATAAAAAATAAAAAACATGTCATCGTATCTAAATCGATCACTATAGATGTATTTGATGCGCGTATCAAAGACATGCAAGCGATGATGATCCCTTTAGTTGACTATCCGTATCATATGAACCCTTCATATCAACAAGCGAATGCGGCACTTGCATACACAGCGTTTAGATTGTTTGAGCCTAAAAAAGAAGTCATTCAAACCCTTCACTTGCTACCATTTAGATTTGAACAGCAATCTCAAATCATCTTTGATGGTGCCCATAACCTTGAAGGTATAGAAATGCTTGTTCAAAGGTTAAAAGAAATGAATATCCATCCCGTCGTTATCATGTCTACATTGAAAACAAAACCAACATCTAAAATAATTGAATCTTTAAAAGGACAAGCGAAGGCCATGTATATCACGACCTTTGATCACCCTGATGCCATTGATGAAAGCTTTATAAGGTCATTAAAAGATGTGAATTTTATTGACATCGATGACATCATCGAGATGATAAATTCACCAAAACATGATATAATATTAGTTACAGGGTCACTATATTTTATACGTCATATAAAAGGATGCATACAATGAATAAAACGCAAACATTTAGATTAATTCTCGCGGCAGTGCTTATCGCCATCGGGATCGTATTATTTTTCTTTTCATTTACCATCAATTTATTTGGTGTGCCTGCAGTGAGGGTAGATTTTATTTCCGTTCCCATCCTGATTGCTGGGTTTTTATTAGGTAAATGGTACGGACTTGCTGTAGGTGCTTTAATTGACTTAATTGGTTATTTTTCAGCTGCAGCACCATTAGGTCCATATTTTTTTGGATTTACTTTAAATCTTGCTTTAGTCGGATTTGCTGCTGGTTTTTTACCACAAGCCTTAAAAAAAGTGTCGCCAAGATTAACACAAATTTCTCTCGTTGTTTTATTGACGACATCAATCACAGCTGCCATTACGTATATTGGTGTCACGCCATCGATTCCTATCGGATCAGAAGACATTGTTTTAGATAATGGTTCTAAAATTGCACTCATAGCTTCAATTATCGTTTTAGCCATTTTATCGATTTTCTTTTTTAATTTGATTATAAGAGAAACTAGATTTACAGCGAACAACATGCAAAAGATTGTTATTATTATGTTAGTCACAGAAATCATTTTAATAGTCTTAACACCGCTGTGGGTTTTTATGTTATATGACAACCCACCAATTTTTATCGGTATCATATCAAGACTCGTTAGAGCAAGTTTCATTTTTCCAGTGAAAGTCATCACGGTGCTCGCGGTTCTTAATGCCATTAAACAACAAGAAACATTCAATATTGAGGTTCTCGCTTGAAAGTAAGAGTGATTGGTGCTGGATTAGCTGGTGTTGAAGCTGCTTATTATTTACTCAAAAAAGGGTATCATGTTGATCTTTATGAAATGAGACCTAAAGTCATGACACCTGCACATCAAACCGGTAGGTTTGCTGAGCTCGTATGTTCGAATTCGTTAAGATCGAATGATATTCATAATGCAGTGGGCTTATTAAAAGAAGAAATGAGAATGTTGGACTCAATTGTGATGCAAGCATCTGTTCCTGCAAGTGTTCCAGCTGGTTCATCATTAGCCGTTGATCGTACGGTTTTTTCTTCATTTATAGAAGAAAAATTACATCAATTCAAACATTTACAAGTGATTCAAGAACCATTTGAAACTATTGATCAAGATATCCCTACAATTATTGCTACGGGTCCTTTAACGACAAAAACACTGATGCATACCATCGGTAGTTTGACACATGAAGATGTCCTTCACTTTTTTGATGCCGTTGCACCTATTATTAGTTATGACTCGATTAATATGGATATTTGTTATAAGAAGAGTCGCTATGATAAAGGCGATGCGGATTACATTAATTGCCCAATGGACAAAGAATCATATCAAGCCTTTTATGACAAGCTCATGGCTTCTGATAAAGTAGAAATTAAAGCATTTGAAAATAATGTCTTTGAAGGTTGTATGCCAGTAGAGACCATGGCTGAACGTGGGATTGATACTTTAAGATTTGGTCCTCTTAAACCAGTAGGACTAGAGCGTCATGAAGGTGACCGGCCGTATGCAGTGATTCAACTTAGACAAGATGATGTGGCTTCAAGTATGTATAATATTGTTGGTTTTCAAACACATTTAACATGGCCAGCGCAAAAAGCGTTAATCCAAAGTATCCCTGGCCTTGAAAAAGCACACATTATAAGATATGGTGTGATGCACAAAAATCATTATATTCACTCACCTGAAGTGCTGAATGCAGGATATCAGATGAGACAATATCCGCATCTTTTTATTGCTGGACAGCTATCAGGAGTTGAAGGCTATGTTGAGAGTGCTGCATCAGGTTTATGTGCAGCGATTCAATTAGACTTATTTTTAAAACAAGGAACTATCCAGCCACTCCCAACATATACGATGATGGGTGCCATGGCACATTATGTATCATCTAAAAACAAATCATTTGTTCCGATGAATGCAAATTTTGGTTTATTTGATACCCCAACTAAAAAAATGAGAAAACAAGAAAAAAGAGTATATTACGCTGAACAATCTATTCATGCCATCACAAGGTTTAAGGAAGAAGTGATTCATTGAAAGAAGCATTTTTAGAATATTTAAAACACATCAAAAGATATAGTCTACACACGATAAGTGCTTATGAAAAAGACATTGATGATTTTGAGCACTTTATTTTAAGTGAGTCTTTAGCACCGTCACTAGAATCTGTATCACGAGTTAGGCTTGTAAGATATTATATTTCTGATATGCAAACGAGAAAACTAAAAACAACGACGATATCTAGACGCATTTCATCATTACGCATGTTTTATGATTATCTTGTTGAACATACGTTATTAAGTGACAACCCTTTTCAGGACATCCAAGCACCAAAACTTGAAAAAAAGTTACCTGAACGTTTGCATGATGAAGATATCGAGTTGATCTTTGCATCGATGGATTTGAAAAAGCCGCTGTCTTTTAGAAATTATGTGATGTTTGATATGCTTTACAGTTGTGGATTAAGAGCGTCTGAAGTGACCCAGCTTGAAGTAAAAGATATTAAGATGGATGAAAGACAATTAGTCATTACAGGTAAAGGTCAAAAAACGAGAATCGTTCCATTTACAAAAACGTTGCAACGCAATTTAAAGCATTATATTACTTATATTAGGCCATCATTACTTAAACTCGATCAAAATGATCATCAAGCTGTTTTTTTATCTAGACTTGGTCAACAGATGACGGTAAGAAACTTACAAAAAATGCTCAATCAACTCATTAAAAAGTCAGGAGAGACATTTAAAATCCATCCTCACATGCTTAGACATGCATTCGCTTCAACAATGTTATCACATGGTGCAGATTTGCGTTCTGTCCAAGAATTGTTAGGACATAAACATATTTCAACAACCCAAATTTATACCCATTTAACGACAGAAGAAGTGTTAAGAGCTTACCAAAAAAGTCATCCTAGATCAGAAGGGTCAAAAGATAAGTCATGACGATCATTGGGGTGAAAAAAGCATTTAAAACCACGCACTTTGACTTAGTAAGAGAAACGGTAAGAGGGATTGTTTTAAAAGAGGATATGATTTGGATGTTATATTCAGAAGTGTTAAAAGATTACACCTTTCCTGGTGGTGGCATTGAACCTGGTGAAGACCACCAAGAGGCGTTGAGAAGAGAAATCTTAGAAGAAACAGGGATGCTTGTCAGTCATGGCAAGTATATAGGGACTTACATTGAACATGTTTATGATTTTTACGACCCATCTAAAACACTAAAACGCATCAATCATTATTACGTATTGTCACCTGGTCAATTGACTGCTCAACAGTTAACTGAGGAAGAAGAAAAGTATCAACTCATACCGCGATGGGTCGCTATGGATGAGGCGATGACATTGAATCAACAGTTAATTGATTCAAAAACCATTGTTAGAGATCCGTATTATGTGATGAAAGAAATTGACGTATTATTATATTTAAAGGAGTTATTGAATGAGAAAATTTGAAATGGTTAGTACGTTTAAAGCACTTGAACCAAACTTGCCAAAAAGACAAACCATGCATAGTGCAGGCTACGATTTAGCATCGATTGAAGCTGTCACGATTCATCCTGGTGAGATTGTGATGATTAAAACGGGATTGAAAGTGAAGATTCCTGAACATGAAGCATTGTTCGTCTATCCTAGGTCATCATTAGGCATCAAAAAAGGACTCATGATGAGTAATGGTGTGGGGGTTGTCGACGCAGATTATTACAATAATGATCATAACGAAGGACACATCATGGTTCCATTATTTAATTTCAGTCAAAAACCAGCAATGATTGCTAAAGGTGAACGCGTTGCCCAAGGCATTTTTCAACCTTATTACAAAACAAGTGATGACGAGCCCGTTGATCAAATTCGTGAAGGTGGATTTGGTAGTAGCACAAAAGCATGACATACCATGTTTGATATTGCATTTTATGTTGCATAATAAAAACGTTTATGATATATTAAATAAGGCACCATAATACACATTAGTGTTTGTCAATACACATACCATGTGATGTGTTGTTCGAGTGCTTTGCAAAGGCAAAGTGGATGACATTAACATGGTAGAGGAAAAAAAACAAAAAAAACGGAGGAATTGATTTATGGCAGTCGTTTCAATGAAACAACTATTAGAGTCTGGTGTGCACTTTGGACATGCGACACGTCGCTGGAACCCTAAAATGGCACCATATATTTTCACATCTCGTAACGGGATACACATTATCGATCTTAAAAAAACAGCAGAAGAGATCGAACGCGCTTATCAAGCATTATTTCAAATTATTGCTGAAGGCGGAAAAGTGCTTTTTGTAGGAACTAAAAAACAAGCACAAGAAGCTGTTAAAGAAGAAGCAATTCGAACAGGTCAATATTATGTTGATCAACGCTGGTTAGGTGGGACTTTAACAAACTTTAAAACCATCAAATTACGTATTCGTCGTCTAAAATCTTTATACAAGATGGAAGAAGATGGTACATTTGACAAGCTTCCTAAAAAAGAAGTATTAAATTTAATTAAAGAACGTGATCGTCTAGAAAAATTTTTAGGCGGTATTAAAGATATGAATAAACTTCCAGAAGCAGTATTCATTGTTGATCCAAAAAATGAGATGAATGCGGTTTTAGAAGCTCGTAAATTAAAAATCCCAGTATTTGGTATCGTGGATACAAACTGTGATCCAGAAGATGTTGATCACATTATTCCTGCGAACGATGATGCGATTCGTGCCGTGTAACTTTTTGCTTGGGTCATGGGTAATGCTTGTTTTGAAGCGATGGGTGGCATGACGAAGAAAGATAAGCCCAAGCACGGGCAT
>JBMTKL010000047.1:0-5882 GCA_049439405.1 Acholeplasmataceae bacterium
ACCTATCAAATACATTATAGACTAAATGAATCTATATCTAAATGTACACGTTTGCCTTCTTTACTCGCTCCTGCGTATAAGATGGTACGAATGGCGTGAGCAATTTTACCACCCTTTCCAATGACTCGACCCAAGTCAGCTTCATTGACAAGAAGTTGAATGTTTAATTGAGATTCATCTTCTGCAAGGATTTTCACTAAGACATCTTCAGGATGAACAACGAGTGGCTCAACAATTTGTTTAATTAACTTTTCAAAATTTGTTGCCATAAGTCGATCCTCCTTATTATTTACTAATGTTATTTTTCTTTAATAAATTTCTCACTGTATCTGTCGGTTGTGCTCCTGTCGATAACCATTTTGAAATTTTCTCAGCATTTAATTCAGTGTCACCATTGATTGGATTGTATGTTCCAAGAATTTCTAAGAACTTACCATCTCTTGCACGTTTTGAATCACTAGCAACCACACGATAAAATGGACGTTTGTGTGTCCCAAATCTTTGTAATCTAAGTTTTACCATATATAAACTCTCTTTCTTATTTTGTAATCTTTTATATTATACTACAAAAACATAAAGTGTCAAGGTTTTTCCCTTGACACTTATGTTTTAAAAATTTAAGGTTTCATCAAATGTTTTTGACGGACTGATGTGTTTAAATCCTTTTGTAAACTTTAATGTTTTTTTGAGTTTGTTTTCATACGTTAGATCTGCATAAACAATGGAGTAATCTAACTTTTTTGATGTATAGGCAACGTCGACTGGAAGCTGTTCAAGTTTTTTTATGACTTGTTTGCCTCGGTAAAAAATGACGTAACTCATTCTACTTGTGTATCCCACTGCTGCCTCCTTTGGGTGTATGTAGTGGTGTTTTAATATATGGTGAAATGGTTTCACCTATATGATTAATTAAGTCATTGAGCAGATGCTAAAATGCTTTTTAAGCTTCAATATACGCTTAATATTCATTCGTTTGATATAAACGCGTTTTGGCTTCTGATAGCTTTTTTTCAAATCTTTCATCTCTATGCTTTGCGGATGGTTATGTACTTTTGCTTCACCATAGGCTACTTTCACTTGCTTGTATTGATTAGTTTCTTTTTCTACATGCTTCAAAGACGCCAATGCTGATCATACGTTTTGAAAGCTCTCAGTTTGTTTAAGCGCTTCTAATATATCATAACTGCACATTGATAAATCTGATATAGTTTTATTTATAGTCTTATTATATCAAATAATCTTTTCAACAGGCAATATGTTATAATACGTTTGAGGTGAATGACATGATAACCATGAACGATGTCATTAGAGAAGGACATCCAACCTTATATAAAAAAGCAGAACCAGTGATGTTACCGCTCAGTCACGAAGACAAGCAAACACTTATTGATTTACATGACTATGTTGTGAATTCGATTGATGACGCATACAAAGATCATGAAGATTTTAGACCTTCTGTTGGGATTGCTGCACCACAAATTAATATCTTAAAAAGAATGTATGCCGTCCATTTCCATGATTTAGATGGAACGCTTTATTCTTATATGCTCATAAATCCTGTGATAAAACATAAAAGTAGTGACCTCATTTATTTACCAGGTGGCGAAGGGTGTCTAAGTGTTGACCGTACAACTGAAGGGTTAACACCCAGATATGCAGAGGTCACCATTGAAGCACATAGATATTTAAGAGAAACGGATGAAGTCGAGCCTGTCATTTTACATTTAAGTGGTTATGTAGGCATTGTATTTCAACATGAACTGGATCATCTCAACGGGATTTTATATACTCAAAAGCTATTTTTAGACCTTCCTTCAGCCAAACCAGCGTTTGAATTACCTGAGTCTGAAGATGGTGTCTAATACATCATATTGATGTGTATAAATATCATATAAAGCGATATCTTTTTCTTGAGATGACATATTCATCATGGATTTGAGTTGTTCATATTTGGACAACTCTTTTTTTCTAAATACTTTAAAAATACTTTTTTTGCGTTTATTCGCAGATATTAACATCTGCTCAAATGGAGGATCTAGTATGAAGTCTCCTTTATAGCCGTCTTTTTTTAGTCTTTTAAATAGTGCAATTATTTGGGTTTGACCATAGCCAATTAATGCAGCCTTTGCATCTTTTGTCAGATCATGACATACAAAATACGTG
This sequence comes from Acholeplasmataceae bacterium, assembly GCA_049439405.1. Taxonomy (GTDB): domain Bacteria; phylum Bacillota_I; class Bacilli_A; order Acholeplasmatales; family Acholeplasmataceae; genus UBA8290. Next base: position 2,164 of record JBMTKL010000047.1, read on the forward strand.
ATATATTTTCTTAATAACCGGTATTGTCCTAAGGTTGATCCATGCGTTTTCATGATATGACTTGGGTTAAATACAACACCTAATTGACTCGGTTTAAATGGTTTTATAATATACATCAGTGATTTATAAGCTTGGCTTGTCGGTTCAATAATCGTCATCGCTTTATGTCTTGATGTCATTTTAATCAGCATCCCTAACTTTACATTAATTTCTGTTGCAGTTTTTTTAGATACGTTTAAGTTTGGTGGTAGGAAAAAGATGACATGTTTAATTTTTAACGTTTGGATACGTTTTAAAAACGTTAAAATACTATCCGTTTCACCGTGTTCAAAAAAGCTTGTATTCAGTTGATGTCTTGCAGCTTTAACAGTAAACCCTCGTTCATAAAACGATTGAACCCACGCTTCATTATCATCATATCCGATGTGAAGTGCTTGTTTTGATTTTAAGAGTTGTTCTTTTTCTGCGTGTGCAAGTGACTTTAAAAAACTGATGACATTCATGAAAGTCTCCTTATATCATACATACAAATTGCGCCAGCAACCGATACATTTAAAGATTCAACAGACTCCGTTTTGATGTGCATTAAACTGTCACACGCATCAATTGTGTTTTGAGTCAACCCATGGCCTTCATTGCCCAAGATGAGTGCGACGAAATCAGCATTAAATTCAATGGTTGCTTGTGGTTGAGGCGATGTTCCAATACATACATACCCAAGGGATTTCAAGTGTTTCACGTGATGTTCAATCGTACCACGATGAATCGATAATTGAAACGTTGTCCCTTTAGCACTTCGAAGTGCAAGTTCATGATAAGGATCGACTGAGTCATGAGAGATATAAACGTGTTTAAATCCAAACGCCAGAGCACTTCTAAATAAAGCACCTAAGTTCCTTGGATCTTGAATGTTTTCACAAACAAGTGCATGGGTGGGTTCTTGTGTCACATCTTTAATTGAAACAAGTGCACCTACTTGATTATCCATGTGATAATCTGCAAGTGTTTCAAATAATGCTGAACTTAGACAAATGCTACCTTCTTGACCTTTCGTTACAATCATGGATTGAATGATTCCGGCTTCTTTTGCGGCATCAATTAAGTCATCACCAAAAATAATCGCTTCTTGGTAGATGTGACGGTATTTACTCTTTTTAAGTTTCATTAAATATTTATATTGTTGATTTTGATTTGATGTTATCATAGACGTCTCTCCACCCCTTATTTTACCACGAAAATGATTTGATTCATGATATAATAACTACGGTGATACTATGTATAAAGATTTTATAGAAACTGCAAAACTGATAGCAAATGATAATCCGAATCAACTCGCTCTACTCGCAAATATGAGTGCACATATATATCAAAGTATTCCTCAATTCAATTGGGTAGGCTTTTATTTGTTTGATGAAAAGGGACTTGTCTTAGGACCATTCCAAGGGAAAACTGCAACCACGTATATCCCTTTAGATAGAGGTGTGTGTGGTCAAGCTGCAAGGTTAAAACAAATCGTGATGGTTCCGGATGTTCATGTACATCCCGATCATATTGCCTGTGATGAAGCATCTCAAAGTGAACTCGTGATTCCTATCGTCATCCAAGATAAACTTTATGCGGTGTTAGACATCGATAGTCCGGTGATCAACCGATTTGATGATGCACTGATTGCAGCGATTGAAGAAATTGCAAGCATTTTAAGGATATCCATTGACAACACCCCCTTTTTCAAGTAAAATGAAAAGGCTGGTAAAAGCAGGTACGAACAAATTAATGTGCCATCTTCTTCCACAGTGCCCTTAGTAGCCTTTTAACTGCTTTTAAGGTGAAAAGAACTAGAAGATGCTTTTGATGAGAACGTATACTTTACCTAAAAAAATATGGAGGTAATGATTATGTCAAGATTTACAGGATCGACTTGGAAAGTATCAAGACGTTTAAATTACTCAATCTCTGAAACAGGGAAAGAACTTAAAAAACGTCCGTATGCACCTGGTCAACACGGTCAAAGAAGAACCAAATTATCTGATTATGGTCTTCAGTTACAAGAAAAACAAAAAGTACGTTTTACTTACGGATTATCAGAAAAGCAGTTCCGTAAAACATTTGATGAAGCGGGTAAACTTCAAGGAAAACACGGTGATAACTTTATCGCATTACTTGAATCTCGTTTAGACAATGTGGTTTACCGTATGGGACTTGCTAGAACTCGCCAACAAGCGAGACAACTTGTGTCACACGGTCATATGCTTGTTGATGGAAAAAAAGTAGATATTCCATCATATCGTATGAAACCAGGTCAAAAAGTATCATTTAGAGAAAAATCTAATGATTTAAAAGTGGTTACTGAAGCGTTAGAAGCTGTGTATGGTTCAGTGGACTTTGTCACTTATGACCAAGCCAAAAAAGAAGGGTTATTCGTTAGAAGACCTGAACGTAATGAAGTATTACCAGAGATTAATGAACAATTAATCGTCGAGTTCTACAACAGATAATCATAAAAGCATCTTCGGATGCTTTTTTATTTGCCTTCTATATATAAAAAAAAGCATCTTAGATGCTTTTTTGTTTATGATTTTAATCCTGCTTGTGCAAGTGTGATAAAACTTTGTGGGTCTAATGAAGCACCACCAATGAGTGCACCATCGATATCTGACATTGCAAGTAATTCTTCAACATTGGCAGGTTTCACTGAACCACCGTATAAAATTCTAATCTGTGATGCAGTATCTTGGTCATATAACGATGCAAGGGTTTGTCTCACCATTTTAATCGTGTCGTTTGCTTGTTCTGAAGTTGCAGTGACACCTGTACCAATCGCCCAAATCGGCTCATAAGCAACAATGGTTTTGAGTGCTTCTTCTTTCGTGATCCCTTCATACGCTGCAATGATTTGTTTTGAAACAAATGCTTCAGTCGTTCCTGCTTCTCTTGTTTCTAAAGATTCTCCGCAGCATACAATCGGTGTGATGCCTTTTTTGATCGCTTGTTTTGTCTTGTTATTAATCAGTGCATCTGTTTCAAAAAAGAGTCCACGTCTTTCACTGTGACCTAATACCACATACTCAACACCATAAGATGTAAGCATATCTGCTGAAATTTCACCTGTGTAAGCACCTTGATCTTCAAAATACATATTTTGAGCACCAATTCTTAAGTCTTCACCTTCTCTTTTAACAAGGTCTCTTAAGAAAATCGCAGGTGCACAAATGACCGTTTCTACTTGATCTTTACTTGGCACTTGACTTGATACTTCATAGATAAAGCTAATCGCTTCATCTCTATTTTTATACATTTTCCAATTTCCAGCTATGACTTTTCTTCTCATTATCCTAAAATTCCTGACACATCTTTTATTGCTTCTTCAGCACGAGGTCCACGTGCCACAATACGAACATTTTCGCCATGTGGAACTGCGAGTGACATGAGTGCTAAGATTGACTTTAAGTCAACCACTTTGTCTTCATAATGTAACTCAATGTCTACATGATACTTCGATGCAGCTTGAACGACTTTTGCGGCAAGCGATGCGTGAAGACCTGTGGTACTTTTAATCATAATTTCTTTTTCCATTTTTTATATTCCTTTCTTAAAACGTTGGTGGTGTGGATATCCACAATACTTTACATGGATGTTGTGTGAGATTCATCAAATAATGTGGTTGATTCGCTAAATAATAAAACGTTTCACCTTTTTTAACGGTGTGTTTCTTTTTATTA
>JBMTKL010000048.1:0-5828 GCA_049439405.1 Acholeplasmataceae bacterium
TATAAAGTGTCTGGTGGATTGCACGGTGTAGGTGCATCCGTTGTGAACGCCTTATCTTCAGAATTTAACGTTCAAATTCACAGAGATGGAGCAGTTTATGAACAATCTTATGCATTTGGTGCACCTAAAAGTGAATTAAAACAAGTAGGGCAAAGTGATGAACATGGTTCGATCATTACCTTTTTAGCTGATAAAGATGTCTTCACAGAGACACAAGTCTATGACTATGAGACGCTTCGTGCAAGAGTACAACAGCTTGCTTTCCTTAATAAAGGGATCAAACTTACAATTGTAGACGAAAGACCAGAAGAACCAATTGTACAAGCGTATCAATACGAAGGCGGAATTGTTGAGTACGTCAATTTTCTAGTTGGAAACAGACAAAAAATTAACCAAGAAATCATTTATGTTGAAAAAGAAGTTGATGGTATTACGTTTGAAATCGCAATGCAGTATTTTGACTCTTATTCAACAAACTTATTCAGTTTCGCAAACAATATTCCTACACATGAAGGTGGGATGCATGAAGACGGCTTTAAATTAGCACTCACAAGATTGATTAACAATTATGCAAAAGCAAATAACATGTTTAAAAAAGATGAATCATTGATTGGTGAAGACGTTCGTGAAGGCTTAACTGCAATCATCTCAATCAAACATCCTGATCCACAATTTGAAGGACAAACAAAAACAAAATTAGGAAATCCAGAAGTTAGACAAATTGCTTCACAACTTGTTGGTGAATTTTTAGAAAGATATTTGGCAGAAAATCCTCAAGACGCAAAAGGTATTGTTGACAAAGGGATTAATGCAATGCATGCAAGAATTGCAGCAAGAAAAGCAAGAGATGCAACAAGAAGAAAATCTCCACTTGATGCTTTAGGGTTCGCCTCTAAGCTTGCAGATTGTCGTTCAAAAGATCCATCAGCATCTGAGTTATACATTGTCGAGGGAGATTCAGCCGGAGGGTCTGCGAAACAAGGACGAGAGTCTGAGTTCCAAGCGATTTTACCATTAAGAGGTAAAGTGCTCAATGTAGAAAAAGCAAGACTTGATAAAATTTATGCCAACAAAGAAATTGTGTCATTAATTCAAGCACTTGGAACAGGTGTTGGAGAAGAATTTAATGCTGAAGCGATTAGATATCATAAAGTGGTCATCATGACCGATGCGGATATTGATGGTGCGCATATTAGAACACTGTTACTAACATTTTTCTTTAGATATATGAGACCACTCATTGAAAAAGGATACATTTATATGGCTCAACCGCCTTTATATAAAGTTCAGCAAGGGAAACGTGTTGAATATTTATATGACGATGAGGCTCTAGATAAATTACTCAAAGAACTTGGTGGTAGACCAAGCATTCAGCGGTATAAAGGTCTTGGTGAAATGAATCCAGAACAACTTTGGGATACCACCATGGATCCAGATCATCGTACACTATTACAAATCACGCTAGAAGATGCAATGGATGCAGATCAAGTGTTTAGCATGCTCATGGGTGAAGAAGTTGAACCAAGAAAAGAATTTATACAAGAAAACGCAATTTATGCGAATAACATAGATATTTAAGAAGGTACATCATGGACGATACAAAAAAAATGAGAGATCATGTTAAAGAAATAAACATCTCAAACGAGATGAAAACATCATTTTTGAATTATGCGATGAGTGTCATCGTATCTCGTGCGTTACCAGATGTACGTGATGGGTTGAAACCAGTGCAAAGACGTGTGTTATATGCAATGAGTGACTTAGGCATGACAGCAGATAAAGCACATAAAAAATCAGCAAGAATTGTCGGTGAAGTTGTTGGTAAGTATCATCCACACGGTGAATCAAGTGTGTATGATGCAATGGTTCGTATGGCACAACCATTTAGTTATAGAGATCCACTTGTTGACGGTCATGGTAACTTCGGTTCAGTTGATGGCGACGGTGCAGCAGCAATGCGTTATACGGAAGCAAGATTATCCAAATTAGCGGGTCAACTCGTCAGAGATTTAGACAAAAAAACTGTAGATTTTATGGATAACTATGATGGTAGTGAATCAGAACCTCAAGTATTACCAGCAAAATATCCAAATTTACTCGTGAATGGTTCAACAGGTATTGCTGTTGGTATGGCAACCAATATACCCCCACATAACCTAGGTGAAGTCATTGATGGTTTATTAGCCTACATGGACAATAACGATATTACAACACAAGAACTCATGGAGTTTATTAAAGGTCCTGATTTTCCAACGGGTGGAGAAGTATTAGGTTTAAGTGGTCTAATCAAAGCCTATGAAACAGGACGCGGATCAATTATGAACCGTGCAAAAACAGAAATTGTTGAGTTAAAAAACAAAACAGCAATTATAGTTACTGCAATTCCATTCCAAGTCAATAAAACAAACCTCATCGAGAAAATCGCTACACTTGTCAAAGATAAAGTCATTGAAGGTATTACCGATTTACGAGATGAATCCAACCGTAAAGGGATGCGTGTGGTGATTGAATTAAGACGTGATGTGAATGCACACGTGATGCTTAATAATTTATATAAACATACGCAACTTCAACAATCGTTTAGTTTTAATATGATCGCTTTAGATAAAGGTCAACCTAAAATGGTGACCTTAAAAGATATATTGAGACTATATTTAGATCATCAAATAGAGGTTGTTTTAAGAAGAACACAATATGATTTAAATAAAGCTGAAGCGCGTGCACACATCTTAGAAGGCCTTGTTAAAGCGCTTCATGATATTGATCATGCGATTCAAATCATTAAAGAATCAAAAACAGGGGATGAGGCAAAAGAAGGACTTATCAAAGCATATGACCTTGATGATATCCAAGCGAAAGCCATCTTAGATACAAGACTTCAACGTTTAACAGGACTTGAAATAGAAAAATTAGAATCCGAATTAAAAGATTTAGAAATTAAGATTGCAGATTATAAAGACATTATTGCAAGTGACAACCGTAAACTGTCGATCGTTAGAGAAGAAGTTACAGAGATTAAACAAATATATGCAACACCAAGACTATCAGAAATTAACTTATCAGATGATTTAACAATCGAAAATGAAGACTTAATTCCTGTTGAAGATGTGATTGTAACAATCACGAATAATGGTTACATCAAACGTATGAATGTTGATCAATATAAATCACAAAATCGTGGAGGCGTCGGTATTGCAGGCATTAAAGTACACGAAGACGATTATGTTGAACATATAGAAATGACCTCAACACACGATTACCATTTATTCTTCACGAATAAAGGTCGAGTCTACAAAATCAAAGGATATCAAATTCCAGAAGGCTCTAGACAATCCAAAGGTCTACCACTCGTTAACCTGTTAGCGCTTGATCCAGATGAATCACTCGCATCAATGACATGTGTAAAAAACTTTGAAGATGAGCAAGCATTTGTCACTTTCGTAACAGCGAAAGGTATTGTTAAGAGAACGCTACTTAGCGACTACCAAAATATTCGACAAAACGGAATTATCGCAATCAGCTTAAGAGATGATGATGAACTTATTAGTGTCAACACAACGAACGGTGAAAAAGACATCATTCTAGGCGCTTCTAACGGAAAAGCAATTCGTTTTGAAGAAGAACAAGTGCGCTCAACAGGTAGAACATCCATGGGTGTGAAAGGGATGGATTTACCAGATGAAGATAAAATTGTTGGTGTCGCGTTTGTAAGTGATGAAGAAGAAGATATTTTAGTCATTACAGAAAATGGATACGGGAAACGTACGAAAGTATCAGAATATCGACGACAACATCGTGGTGGTAAAGGCGTAAAAACGCTTCAGGTAACTGAAAAAAACGGTCAATTAAAAACACTCGCAAACGTCTCTGACGATCAAGATCTTATTGTCGTGTCAGATAGAGGTGTTGTCATGAGAACAGAAGTCTCTCAAATCGCCTTATCAAAACGTGCGACTCAAGGGGTTAGAATCATTAGACTTAGAACGGACCAAAGCGTATCAACCATTGCGATTGTTCCACATCAAGAAACAGAAGTTGAAGAAACAGCTGAAGGACAAACATTTATCCAAGAGCAATTAGAAGTTGGTTCAGAACACAAAAAAGCTCAAGTCATGGACAATTTAGAGCCAGACGAGGTTGAGACAGAAGATGTCTCTGCCGATCAAACATTATTTGAAGATTAAAAAAAGAACGCTCAATCGAGCGTTCTTTTTATATAAAGTAAATCATGACAGCAAGTAGTCCAACCACCAAACAATACACTGAAAAATAAATTAAGTTTTTGATTTTAACATATTCATAAAGCCACTTAACAGCTAAATAACTGAATATAAAGCTAAGTACAGAGGCTATCAAATAACCACCAAGGTGAATCGATTCGGTCGCAGCAGAAGCTCTGATAAACCCTAAAATTGATACTGGAAATGAAATTGCAACGTAACTCAAAAACGAAAATTTTAGAGCTTTTTTTAAAGAGATTTTTTGAATGAGACCGCCCGTAAGTGTAATACCGCTTCTGGAAATGCCTGGCACAACCGCAAACATTTGAAATAATCCAACAATAAGCGCATTTTTAAATCCAATCGGTTTGTTATATTCAAAGTGTCTATTTGAATAAATAAAAAATAATAGTGAACCGGTGACAACTAATGCAAGCCCAACAGTAAATAAATCATCAGGTAATAGATCTTCGAAAAGCAATCCAACGATACCTACTGGTAACACAGCAACAAATACTTTTAAAGCATCAAACCAATCGTCTTTGTAGATGTCTTTTTTTTGAAAAACAAATCGATAAGAGCCATGAATCAGCGATATAATATCAGCTCTAAAGAAATATAATATCGCAAGAAACGATCCTGTATTAGTTAACATGAGAAATATAGTCAGATTCGCAGTGTCCATATTAAAAACATGAGTCAATAAGGTGAGGTGACCACTACTTGATATAGGCAATATTTCAGTGATGCCTTGTACGATACCTAAAATGATATATTTTATCCAATCTAGCATAAAGACCCTACTTTCAAAAATATTATATCATAAGAAAAACAGAAAAAATATGCTAAAATAGACATAAACCCCACGCTCTTTATACCAAACACAAGGAGTGAATTATGATTAAAAAAGCAGTCATCCCGGCGGCTGGATATGGTACTCGATTTTTGCCGATTACAAAAGCAATTCCAAAAGAAATGCTGCCAATTATTGACAGACCAACAATTGAATTTATTGTAGAAGAAGCGAAACAAAGTGGTATAGAAGAAATACTCATTATTGTATCTTCTAATAAAAATGCGATTATTGATTATTTTGATAGAAACTTAGAATTAGAAACGATACTTTTACAAAAATCGAAACAAGATCTCTTTAATGTTGTTCATCACATAGGTGACGGAGTGCATCTATTTTTCGTGAGACAAAAAGAACAATTAGGTCTTGGACACGCCATTTTACAGGCAGAAACTTTTACCGCGAATGAACCCTTTGCAGTATTGTTAGGTGATGATATGTTTGTTAGTGAACACATGCCAGCGCTTCGACAAATGATTCATGTTTACGAAGAAAAACAAGCATCAGTTCTTGGTACGATGGAAGTCGCACGTGAACACACAAATAAATATGGCATATGCGATCCTAAAGCAATAGAAGATGGCGTCATGTCTTTAAAAGGCGTTGTAGAAAAACCAGACCCGAAAGATGCACCATCGCAATTTGCGATTGCAGGTAGATATATTCTTACGCCCACGATTTATAAATATTTGAAAACACAAAACAAAGGCAAAGGTGGAGAAATTCAACTGACAGATGCGATTCTAAGATTAATG
>JBMTKL010000049.1:0-5820 GCA_049439405.1 Acholeplasmataceae bacterium
GGTTCAGGACCTAGGTAAACAAGTGGTGGTTTCATTACGTAATCGTCATAAGACCTTAATTGAAACTTTCCAAACTTTCTTACATCATGATAAATGAGTGTTTGGCCATCATCCAGGTAAAATATCACATGTTCATGTGGATGTTTTTTTCTAGGGTCTGTTAAAAAATATTTTCCTTCCATCCTTAAATGTGAAATCATCACATGTTGACTGAGTTTAAAGATGAGAAATTTACCCATACGATCAATGGATTGAATTGTTTGGCCTTTGAGTTTTTGTTCAAAATCTGATGTCTCAATCATGTTTTGATGAAACACGTGAACATTTTCGATCCTTTTATTAACGAGTAATGGTTCTAATGTACGTCTTACCGTTTCAACTTCAGGAAGTTCTGGCATTATTTCACCTCATACCATGAACGACCCACATCTAAAGATGTCTTTAAGCTTACTTTCATTGGATAGGCTTGTCTCATTTTTTCTTCCATGAGTGTTTTTACCATCTCAAGTTCATCTTCGTATACATCTAATATCAATTCGTCATGAACTTGTAATATCATTTTGCTTTTCAGTTGTTTCTCTTTTAAGGCTTGATGCAAATCAATCATCGCGACTTTAAGTATATCTGCAGCAGACCCTTGTATCGGAGCATTCATTGCTGTTCGTTCACCAAATGCTCGTTGCATAAATACTGGTGATTTAAGTTCTGGAATGTAGCGACGTCTTTTGAGAATTGTTTCAACATAATCATGTGTTTTGGCGAATTCAACGGTTGATTCCATGTATGTTTTAATTTCTGGATAAATCGTTAAATATGTATCGATAAATGCTTGAGCTTCTTTTTGACTCACGTGAATATCATCTGCGAGTGACCATGCACTAATACCATAAATAATGCCAAAGTTTACAGCTTTCGCCGCACGGCGTTGGTCAGAAGTTACCTCTTCTATATTAAAGACTTGTTTCGCGGTTTGTTCATGAATGTCAGCGCCTTCGTTAAATGCTTTGATTAATGGTTTCACATCGGCAATATGCGCAAGAACCCTAAGTTCAATTTGAGAATAATCAGCACCAACTAAATACCTTTGACTTGATGCTTTGAAGACTTTTCTAATCAGTCTACCTTCTTCCGTTCGAATCGGAATGTTTTGTAAATTGGGCTCAACACTTGAAAGTCTTCCGGTCGTCGTTAACGCTTGCATGTAAATGGTATGTATTTTACCATCTTCCATAATGTGTGGTCTAAGTCCTTCTACATAGGTAGAATTTAGCTTAGATAATGTTCTGTAATTTAAGATATGTTCAATGATAGGATGGTGTGTTTTGAGTTTATTTAATACATCAGCATTTGTTGAATATCCAGTTTTTGTTCTTTTTGCATGTGGAAGTGCTAAATCATCAAAAAGTACTTCACCAAGTTGCTTTGGAGATGCAATATTAAATGATTTTCCTGCTAACATGATGATGGTTTTTTCTAATGAATCTAATCGAGTTTTAAAATCTTCACCTAATTCATTGAGTACCATTTCGTCAACATGAATCCCTTCGAATTCCATATCTGCTAATACGTAAGATAATGGCAATTCAACGTTTTTGTATAAGTCAAATTGTTCTTCTTTTTTTAATGCTTCTATTTGGTCTCGTTTAAGTTTTAAAATAGCACGTGCTTTAGATGCAATATGTCTTTGGTGGCTTAGATCCTCTGGTAATCCTTTTTTAGCACCTTTTCCGTAGACTTTTTCTTCGTATTCGACATCATCATAATGGAATGCTGATACAATGCGTTTAAATTCTTCTTTTCCTAAATGAGCATTAATAATGTATGCAGATAAAAGTAAATCAAAATCTATCGCCTGTATATCGATACCTTGCCATTTCATATAAACAATTAATGCTTTAGCATCATATGTCCATTTTCTTTTTTTAGCATCTTCTAAATATGCCTTGAACATTGGTGATGACATCGCAAATGCTGGATCAACATAACATTGACCTTGAGGGGTTGCAATACCGATACCCCATAAATCTGCACGATGATAATTCGTATCTGAGAGCTCAAGATATATTGCTGCTTCATCGACTAAAAATGGTTTTAAAGCATCTTCTGTTTGAATCACTTCAAAGGACCATGATTCTGCGGTTGGTGTAACTTCAAGTTCTCTAGCTAGCATGTGAAGTTCATATCGTTGTAAGAAGTGGATTCTCGCCTGCTGATCGACTGTCGCTCTTTTGATGTCTTCAAAGTCAATCACTAAATCAGCATCAGTATCAATGGTGACTAAAGATTTTGAAAGCTTTGCAAGTTCTATATTGTCTTGAATTTTTTCTCCTAATTTCCCTTTAATATGTGATGCATTATCTAATACAGCATCAACAGAGCCGTATTCTTTTAAAAGTTTTATTGCTGTTTTTTCACCAACACCTGGAACCCCTGGAATATTATCTGAAGGGTCACCCATTAATGCTTTTAAATCAATCATTTGATGATATGTGAGTTCATAAACTTCTAATAATTTCTCTGGTGTAAAATCATGGACTTCTTTCATGCCTTTTTTAAGAAGATGCACTGTAACATGATCATTAACGAGTTGAAGTAAATCTTTATCACTTGAATAAATATGAACATCATAGCCTTCATATTTTGAAAACGTTCCAATGATATCGTCAGCTTCATAGCCTGGTTGGCGATAATGTTTAATACCCATGACATCTAAGTAATCATTAATCAGTGAAAGCTGACTTGCAAGTTCTTCCGGCATTTTGGCGCGTCCTGCTTTGTATGCTTCATAGGCTTGATGACGTTTTGTCGGTTCTTTTGTATCAAATGCTACGAGCACAAGATCATCTTGATCAGAAATAATTTTTTCAAACATGTTAATGAATGCAAAAAGGGCATTGGTGTATTCACCTTTAGAGGTTTGCATAAGTGTTGCTCCTGGATACGCAGTTGCAAAGTACGCTCTAAACACGATTGAGTTGCCATCAATTAATACGAGTCTTTTCATATTTTTACCTCACCATACATTGTAACATTGAACGTGTCAAAACTTTTCCACAACAACTGTGGATAAATACTAAAGTATTTAAAAAGGTCAATACTTAAATCGACCTTTATGTTTACCTTTACCTTTTTTTTGTTTAATTGTTGGCATCATTTGATTTGGATTCATCGAAGATAGTTTGTTTGGATCAATTTGCATCATTTGTTTCATCATTTTTTGTTGTCTCTCAAACGCAGTTCTTAATCGATTCACTGCTGCAACTGATAAACCTGAACCTTTTGCAATCCGATCTCTTCTTCTAGATGAACGGTCAATAAGTTCTGGATTTTTTCTTTCTTCTTTTGTCATTGAATCGATGATAATTGACATTTCTTTCATGGGTTTATCATCAATTTGTGTAGCTTGTTTTCCCAGACCAGGAATCATTCCTGCAATTTTTGAAAGAGACCCCATCCGGTTCATCATTTTAAATTGCTTTTTCATGTCATTGTAGTTGAATGATCCTGATTGAAGCTTTTCCATCATATTTTTGGCATCATCTTCATCCACTGCATCAGATGCTTTTTCAACTAAACTTAAGACATCCCCCATCCCTAAAATTCTAGATGCCATACGATCTGGATGGAAAACATCCAATGTATCCAGTGTCTCACCTGTTGACATAAACTTGATCGGAATCGATGACACTTCTCGAATGGAAAGTGCTGCACCTCCACGAGTATCGCCATCTAATTTTGTTAAAATAGCACCCGTTGCATGAACAGCTTCATGAAATAATTTAGCCGTATTTGCCGCATCTTGTCCCGTCATGGCATCGATGGTAAGTAATACTTCAGTAGGTTTTATAAGGGATTGAATCGCTTGGAGTTCTTCCATTAAAGAGGTGTCGATGGACAATCGCCCAGCTGTATCTACAAGCATGACATCAAATTGTTTTTCTTTCGCGTAAATGAATGCTTTTTTTACAACATCGATGGCTGCGATTTGACCTTGATCAAAGACGTCTACTTGAATGGATTGACCAAGGATATGTAACTGCTCGATTGCAGCAGGTCTTTGAACATCCGCAGCAACGAGTAACACTTTTTTATTTGCCTTTTCTTTAATCCATTTTGCGAGTTTACTAATGGCAGTTGTCTTACCAGACCCTTGTAAACCCATGAGCATCATCGTCGTGAGCCCTTGAGCTTCATACGTTAACCCTTCTGAAGCAGATCCCATGACTTCTGTCAATGTTTCATTGACGACTTTAACAACTTGCTGACCGGGATTTAATCCTTTTAATATTTTGATGCCTAAAGCTTGTTCTTTTACTTTTTCTGTAAATGATTTAATCACCGTTAAATGAACATCGGCTTCGAGCAATGCTCTTCTAATTTCTTTTAAGACTAAAGTAATATCTTCTTCGGTTAATAAACCTTTTCCCGTCACTCGTCTGAGTGCCATTTGCATTCTTGAACTTAACGTTGTCTCAAACATTATTCATCCATCTTTCTGAGTTTTTCAAGGACTTTGATGTCATCTGTTTCTTTAAATTCATCAATGATTTTAAGTCGTTTCTCACTATCTTCTAGCAAGTGCAGTTTTTCTTCGTAATTGAGTAAATGTTGTTCGATTTTATGAATTTGGTCATAAACAGCACTTCTAGAAACATTAAAAGCATCTGCGATTTCTTTCAAACTAAAATCATCTTCAACGTACGCTTTAAAGTAATGTTTTTGGGTATCTGTTAATAAATTTTGATACAGTGAAAATAGTCTAATGAGGGTGGTTTTCTTTTCAATGGTCATCATGTATCACACTTTCTGCATCGATGAGTTGCATCATGTATTGAACAGGATCGAAAGCAACTAAATCTTCGATGCCTTCTCCAAGACCTATGTATGCCATAGGTAAACGTAGTGTCTGAGCAATGGCTAAAACAATACCACCTTTAGTTGTTCCATCTAATTTAGTGATGATGACACCATTGACATCAGTGGCTTCATGAAAAATCTTTGCTTGAGATAATCCATTTTGTCCGGTTGTACCATCAATGATTAACAATGTCATCACTTGTATACCTTCATAAGCTTTATTAATGACGCGTCTCATTTTTGAAAGTTGAGCCATTAAATGGTCTTTGGATTGTAATCGTCCTGCGGTATCAATTAAGATGACATCTGATCCATCACGTTTTGCTTCTTGAAGTCCATCATAAATTACGGCACTTGGATTTTTTGAAGCTTGGGTGTAAAAACTAGCATTCGAGAGCTCTGCCCAAGAATGTAGCTGTTCGATCGCTGCAGCTCTAAAGGTATCCGCTGCAATGATTTTTACTGAATGCGAAGGTTTAAACTGATGCGCAAGTTTACCTATCGTTGTTGTTTTTCCAGCACCATTCACACCAACCATAAAGATGGCAGTTGGTTTACTTAAATCAATTGGATAAACATCTAACATGTCATCAATGACTTGACTAAAACTATCGAGTAACATTTCTTTATTTTTTATGGGTTCTGTTTGATGATAGTGAATCATTTTTTCAATAATCTTATCCGTCGTTTCAATCCCAACATCTGCCATAATTAAAGTATCCTCTAAAGCTTCAATCACTGATGAATCAAACGTGTTTTGACGTTGAAAAGCATCGAGCACAGAATCTAGTGATACGTGTGATCGATGAAAAGCTTTGGTGTAACGGATTGACTTTTTTCTTTTAAATAAATTTTTTAAAAATCCCATATCAAATCCCTAATCAATTATACCATAAAGAAAAAGACTTCTCTTATTGAGTCGTCTCTTCTTTTTGATCTTCAACTTTTACTTCTAATTGTTCA
>JBMTKL010000050.1:0-5796 GCA_049439405.1 Acholeplasmataceae bacterium
CACTTAATCAAGTCAAAGGGATTGCGAGTGATTTGAAATTCTCAATTTCTGGTACGGGTAGTCCAAGTGTATGCATTGAATCACTATCAATTAGTGGTGAGTCAAAATAAAAGTTAAAGCTTCTTATTGAAGCTTTTTCTTTTCTTATGTGATTTTCGTGGAATATCATGTGATATATGAAAAATTATATGTAGATTGACAAATAATTGTTATACTAATTATGACTAAAATTAAAGAGGATATGTATGAGCAAATATAGTGTAAAAAAACCCATTACTGTGTTAATGGGAATATTAATTATTATCGTATTGGGGGCTTTTTCTGTAACAAGATTACCGCTTTCTCTGTTTCCAGACATCAATTTACCATTTGTTGTCACGGTGACAAGTTATGTCGGTGCAAGTCCTGAGACGATTGAAAGTGATGTGACGCTACCGATTGAAGCTGCTGTATCGACAATCGGAAACTTCTCTGAGGTGAGTTCACAATCTAATGAAAACTTCGCGATCTCTTTCGTGATTTTTGAAGATGGTACAAACTTAGATAGTGTCACTGTAGAATTAAGAGAAATCATAAATAATTTAGAGTTTCCTGAAGATGTAGGAAACACTACAATTTTAAGATTAAGTCCGGACTTATTACCAGTCATGACTGTCACGATGTTTAGAAACTTCTCTGAAGAAGTTTCAGATGAAGAAGCACTCATTTTAAATACGGAATGGATCAATAGAGATATCATCTCAGAACTTGAAAGTATTCCAGGTGTTGCATCAGTAAGTTTAACCGGTGCTGCAGATGTTGTTTTAGAAGTCGATTTAAATAATGATGCACTCAATGAATATGGGGTATCTGAAGCTGCGGTTGTTGAAATCATTAATGAACAAAATGAAGATGGTCTTGTCGGTGCTGCGATTGATGAAGGGACGATTAGACTGCTTTATGTAGCTGCTGCTCCAAGTTCGCTTGATGATGTGAATGCACTACCTATCTTATATGCAAATGAAGAAGTTGTGACGCTTGCGATGCTTTCTGATTCAATCGGTTATGCGAATCAAGCTGTGGATTCTTATTCTAAAGTGAACGGTGAACAAGGGATTCAAATACAGTTTCAAAAACAATCAGATGTTGGTATTACTGAGGTGACATCTAGAATTTTAGACACACTTGACAAGTTAATTACAAGCTCTGACTATGATGCAAATTATGAAGTGTTACTTGATCAAGGTGAATTTATTACAACCTCAATTAATTCAGTATTTATGAATTTAATTATTGGTGGTGTATTAGCGATTGGTGTGTTACTTTTATTTTTAAGAGATTTAAAGCCAACCATTATTGTTGGACTCGCCATTCCTATTTCTGTGATTGCTGCATTTTTACTCATGTTTATTTCAAACATTTCTTTAAACATTATTTCAATGGGTGGACTTGCATTAGGAATTGGGATGCTTGTTGATAACGCTGTTGTTGTGATTGAAAATATTTACCGGATGCTTAGTGAAGGTAAGTCTAAAGTTGATGCTGCAATTTTCGGTGCGAAAGAAGTTGGTGGTGCCATTATTGCATCAACCATGACGACTGCTGCGGTGTTCTTACCAATCTTCTTCATTGAAGGATTAGTTGCGGATATTTTTATTCCAATGGCACTCACGATTGTGTATTCATTAGGGGCAAGTTTAATTATTGCTTTAACGTTAGTACCATCCATGTCTTCAAGATTTTTATCAAGTGAATCTGTGAAACAAGAAACAAAAGTGATGCACACATTTAAAGACTGGTATAAGTCATCGGTGCTATTTGCCATTCATCATAAAATTATTGTCACACTCACCTTGTTTGTTTTACTCATTGGTGCAAGCGCACTCGTCTTTACAAGAGGATTTATTTTACTACCTTCAACAGATGAAGGAACGATTTCAGTAAATGTAACGTTTACTGGTGATGTAGAGTTTGAAACGAAAACAGCATTTGCAGATCGTTTAACGACTCAATTTTTAGCGATTGAAGATGTTGAAACGGTGTCAGCAACAGTAGGTGGAGGGTTTGTTTTTGGACCACCTACAGCACAAGGATCGGGTGATGCATTATCAATGACCATTAATTTACGTGATAATAGAAGTCAATCGACAGATGATAATAAGATTCTCATAGAAAATAATATTATTAATTTCAATTATGACAATATTAGTAATTTAACGAGTGATCAAGTCATAGAAGCTGCGGTGTCAACTCAAAATTCTAGTGCTGGTGCTTTTGGTGCGACTGGAATTAGTGCGACCATCAAAGGATTTGACTTATTGACACTAGAGGCGATCGCAAACGATCTTGTTGACATTATGAGAGATATTGATGGCGTTGAAAACCCGGATAACGGGATTGCAGTTGGTGCAGATCGAGTATTGATTACTGTTAATAAAGAGGAAGCAATTAAATACGGGTTGACAAACGCTGATGTCATTAGAAATATAGAAACGGCATTTGACTTTTTAGGTGATTTACAAGGGGGTCAACCAACTCAAATACTTCTTGATGGTAATTTATATGACTTAAATGTACCAACTGAAGCCGTATCTAATTTAACATTAGATGTTTTCGGAGATTACACACAGTTTTTAGGCGGTGTTCATTTATTTGATGATGAAATTTTAGATTTCATAGAAGTCAATTATAATCCAGATGCGTTCGGTCCTTTATATGTACCAAACATATTCCTACCGACGTATGTTCAAGGTGATCCTGTTCAATTTATTGTTAATCCAGCTATTTTTGTCACTGTCGATGAAAATAATTTCCCAACCGCTATTGTTAATCCAGGCATGGATTCACTTCCGTTAACAGCACTTGCTGCTGCATCGTTAGGTGATTCTGAACAAACGGTTGTTAACATTGAGAAAGTAACTGGATTTGCAACCATCTTCACAGATGGGACCTCTAGATATTTAGAAGTAACAGCTGATGTTGAAGATGGATACAATGTGACTTTGGTTTCTGGTGAAGTGATTGATGCAGTGAATACCTATTTAGATGGTGACGTGTTTGCATCTTATGGTGGTGGGTATTCCGTGTCCTTTAGTGGTGAAAATGAAGAAATTAATGATTTATTTACGGATTTAGCATTAGGATTACTCGTCGCGATCTTAATTGTATACATGGTCATGGCAATTCAGTTCCAATCACTAAAATATCCACTCATTATCTTAGGAACCATTCCATTAGCATTTACAGGTGGTATGTTAGCGTTACTTGTTACTGGTAACAACTTAAGCTTAGTTGCACTTGTTGGATTTGTCATCTTAGTGGGTATTGTCGTAAATAACGGTATTGTGTTAATCGATTATATCAATCAATTGAGAGAACGAGGTAAAGGTGTTTTAGAATCGATTGTAGAAGCAGGTCAAACAAGACTTAGACCGATTTTTATGACCGCATTAACAACTGTTTTAGCGTTACTTATTTTAGCGTTGGGTATTGGTGAAGGGTCTGAATTATTACAACCACTAGCAATCACAGCGATTGGTGGACTTTTATATGCAACAATCTTAACACTATTAGTTATACCGATGATTTATGCTTTATTTAACCGTAAGCAAGTTAACATTGAAGAAAGTAAATAAGGATAAAAAGCACAGCAATGTGCTTTTTTATTGTCATTTTTACTTATTAATGCTATACTTAAATTAAAATTAAGGTATGCCTTAAAAAGGAGGAACAATGATGCAATGGTTTATTGAATTATCACCAGTTGTTCAAGCATTATTAGGGACATTATTTACATGGGGTGTGACAGCACTTGGTGCTGCCATGGTTTTTTTCTTTAAAACAATGAATAAAAGATTATTAAACGGTATGTTAGGATTTGCTTCGGGTGTCATGATTGCAGCGTCTTTTTGGTCTTTATTAGCCCCAGCGATTGATATGACAGAACAACAAGGAGGAATTCCTTGGGTCCCAGCAGTGATCGGCTTTCTATTAGGCGGTGCATTTTTGTTTGCTACCGATCAATTGCTTCCACACGTCCACATAGGACATCCTACTACAGATGCTGAAGGTCTTAAATCTAGTTGGCATCGTTCTGTGCTTTTAGTGACTTCAATTACCATCCATAATATTCCAGAAGGACTTGCTGTTGGTGTTGCATTTGGTGCAGCAGCTTCAGGATTACCAGGAGCATCTGTCTATGCAGCTATTGCCTTAGCAATTGGTATCGGACTTCAAAATTTTCCTGAAGGTGCTGCAGTATCTGTACCACTTAGAAGAGAGGGTTTTAGTCGGAGAAAAGCATTTTTATATGGACAAGCATCCGGGGTTGTTGAACCGATTGCTGGTGTGATTGGTGCGGCTGCTGTGATATTATTCACGCCTATTTTGCCGTATGCATTATCATTTGCAGCGGGTGCGATGATTTATGTTGTTGCTGAAGAATTAATTCCGGAAGCTCAAAGTTCAAAAAATCATTCTGATATTGTGACGATTGGTGTGATGATTGGGTTTGCATTGATGATGTTATTAGATGTTGCTTTAGGGTGATATTATGTATGTGATTCCATTTTTACTGACATTATTTGCAGGACTTGCTACCTCTGTAGGTGCATTGATTGCATTTAATAAAAAAATTCCTAGACAAATTTTATTACCGATATCACTTGGTTTAAGTGCAGGTGTCATGATTTATGTATCTTTTGTTGAAATATTTCCTAAAGCATATGCGTCACTTTCAGTCGCATATGAAGATGATGTGGCTTATTTACTGACAACGATTGCGTTTTTTCTAGGTATCGGTTTGATTGCTTTAATTGACTATTTAATTCCAAGTAAATCGAATCCTCATGAATACAATCAATCATCATCTAGTGAGCATCTGATGAGATTAGGATTATTTTCAGCACTTGCGATCGCGATTCATAATTTTCCAGAGGGACTAGCGACATTCATTGCTGCCATTGATGATACAGCATTAGGATTATCCATTGCGATTGCCATTGGCATTCACAATATTCCTGAAGGCATTGCCATTGCAGTACCAGTGTATCAAGCAACGCAATCAAAAAAGAAAGCATTTTGGCTAACATTTTTATCTGGATTTGCAGAACCATTAGGTGCAATCATTGGATTTATACTGTTAAGAAATATATTAAATGATACAACATTAGGATTCGCATTTGCACTTGTTGCAGGGATTATGGTTTATATTTCGATTGATGAATTATTGCCTACTGCAGAACAATATGGTAAACATCATTTAAGTATTATAGGTGTCATACTCGGAATGATGATTATGGCATTAAGTTTAATTTTATTTTAAGGAGACATTATGACAAGACATGCCGAAGAAGACTATATCAAATTCATTTATGAATATGGCGTTAATCAAAGTGAGACCGTTCAAGTGAAACACATCGCAGCATACTTTAATTATTCAGATCAAAGTGTATATGAAATGGTTAAAAAACTACAAGATCAAGAACTGGTCATCTATCAACCATATAAAGGCATTACGTTATCAAAAAAAGGAAATCAAGAAGCGATTCGAATGATACGGTCTCACCGTATTTGGGAAGTTTTTTTAAAAGAATATTTAGATTATTCTTGGGAAGAGGTTCATGATGAGGCTGAACTTTTGGAACACGCGAGTTCTGATAAATTACTTCAAAGATTGTATGTAAAACTCGGATCACCAAAAACATGTCAACATGGCAATCCTATTCCTGAATTTGATGGGCGTATTGAACATCAAAAAATGATCGCTTTAGCTGATGTAAAAGAGGGAGATTCATTTAAAATATTAAAAGTTTTGGG
>JBMTKL010000051.1:0-5734 GCA_049439405.1 Acholeplasmataceae bacterium
TTTAAAGACTAATTAAAGATTATTTGTTATAATGAAAAAGGAGCGTGGATGCCAATCAAACGTCAACTCAAACCACTAAAAAACCCAAAGACAACCATATTAAAATTGACGTTTTATATGCATAAAAATGTATATAAACATTTAGTCATTTTACTGTTGATGAATACGTGGATTACCATGGCTATTTTCGGTATCTTTAGTTTGATTGATCAACAAGCTGTTGATGTGAGTGTTTTAGGTGTCATATCTTTATCACTTATGCTTACGATTGTTGAACATTCTGTAAAAACCATCATACCGTTAAAAACATATGCAGCGTTATCCAAAACATTTGGACTCGGAACAGTGTTAATTATTTTTATAACCGCTTCATTATCAACTTTATTTTTACCGTATATAAAACTACCGATGATAGAACCACTTGTGTTATACGCGTTTATGTTAGTATTGATTAGATTTTATTTGAGAGGTGCACTTTTAAGAACGATGCGCCGCTATAAAAGGAGACGCTAATGCCTTTAAAAGTCCAACATATCGTTGATGATTTACAACTTGAAGTCCTTAATGGTGAACATGCATTAAGTAGAAATATCGATAGTGATTTACTTGCGAGGCCAGGTGTTGAACTTGCTGGTTTTTATGACTTTTATGATCCAAAAAGAATCGTACTGATTGGATCGAAAGAAGCCAGCTTTTTAAAAGTGCTTGATAAAGCAACACAAAAAGAACGTCTTGAAGGTATATTTAAGAAACAACCACCATGTATTATTTTCTCAAGAAATGTATACATTGAAGATATGGTCTATGAATTTGGCCATCAGTATGAAGTCGCAATATTGCGTTCTATACATCGTACAACCGCATTAGTATCGATTTTATATTCTTACTTACATGCTAAACTCGCACCTAGAAAGACAGTCCATGGTGTACTTGTTGATATTCACGGACTAGGCACACTCATTGTTGGGAAAAGCGGTATTGGTAAAAGTGAAACAGCTTTAGAACTCGTCAAAAGAGGTCATTTACTTGTTGCTGATGATCGTGTAGATTTATTTGAAGCAAACAGAGGATCGATTGTTGGTTATGCTCCAGATATCACGAAACAGCTTATCGAAGTAAGAGGCATAGGGATTGTCAATGTCGTTGAAATGTTCGGTGCTGGTGCGTATAGAGAAGAGAAAAAAATACGTTTGATTGTCGAGCTAGAAACGTGGAATGATGATACCGTATATGAGCGATTAGGCAATCAGCATGAATTTGTCACGTATTTTGATACATCCATTCCAAAAATAAAAATACCAGTATTACCTGGACGAAATGTAGCAACGCTCATTGAAACAGCGGCAGATAACCAAAAACTTAAGTTTTTAGGATTTGATGCAGCGTCTAAATTTATCGAGGCTGTTGGGAAAAAAGCAAGAGGAGAATAATATGAAAGATTGGATATTAAAAAATCAACGAGCACTACTCGTATATGGGGGTGCTATACTCTATTTCTTTGTGTTAATCTCTGTGGCAGTAGGGACTCAAGACGGAGTACCGTATTCTAAAATTGCTTTAGAGTTAGGATTTGCTGAAATTGCATGGTATGCAGTCTTTATTCTATCTGGGATTATTGTTGCATCATTATGGACGAAAGAAGAGTTTGTTCGTAAAGGTTTAGATGTGAACTTTTTATATGATGCATTATTATGGACCGTACCCATTGCAATTGTAGGATCAAGAATTTATTATGTGATATTTGATCCTAACAAATCATATGATACCATCATGGACATCATTAATATTTCTAGAGGTGGAT
Organism: Acholeplasmataceae bacterium; assembly: GCA_049439405.1. GTDB lineage: Bacteria > Bacillota_I > Bacilli_A > Acholeplasmatales > Acholeplasmataceae > UBA8290. The sequence continues at coordinate 1,802 of JBMTKL010000051.1, forward strand.
TATCCATTCATGGTGCAGTCATTGCTGCATTTACATTTGTGTATTTTTACACGAAAAAACATAAAATAAACTTTTGGCTTATCGCCGACATTGTTGCCATTGGGTTTTTCATTGGTCAAATTATGGGTCGATGGGGAAACTTTATGAATCAAGAAGCTTACGGTCCAGTCATTGAGTCAGAATTCATATTAAATATATTGCCAGCAGTTATTAAAGACCAAATGTTTATCGCGGGCCAATTCCGTCATCCAACGTTTTTATATGAAGGATTATGGAACGTCTTAGGATTAGGATTATTAATGTTTATTAGAAGAAAACGTTGGTTTAAAGTAGGTGATCATTTCGCACTGTATATCATGTGGTATGGATTAGGTCGTGGTGCTTTCATTGAACCACTACGTACTGGCGGTGCAGAGTTTGATGCACTCAGAGTGTTTGGTCAACCAATAAATATATACTTATCACTCGTATTATTTTTGGGTGGCGGCGCATTACTCATGTATTATAGACATAAAAAATATCCTAAAACCCCGTATTATGTTGATTTAGATACGGAGAAAACTCATGATTAAACTGGTGTTATTCGATTTAGATGGGACTCTTATTCAATCGACAGAACTCATCATGGAAGCATTTAGAGTAACGTTTAAAACATATTTTCCAAAGGTTGATGTGGATTCAGTGATCACCAATTTTTTAGGTCAAACACTATGGGAGACATTTGGTGATTATATTCAAGATGATCAATCTATCGATGAAATTATTGCATTTTATAGACAAACGTCTGAAACACTCATTCAGTCACAAATGCACGCCTATCCAAATGCTAAAGAAACACTTGAATATTTAGTAAAAGCGCGCGTGCACGTTGGTGTTGTGACATCAAAAATGCATGGGGTTGCGCGTCAACATCTTACACTAGTTGGATTAGATGAATATGTAGAGCATTTGGTTGGATATGAAGATGTGACGAACCACAAACCAGATAAAGAACCACTCACAAAAGCCTTGTCACTGTTTGATATGACATCTAATGAAGCCATTTACATTGGTGATCATGAAAATGACATTCGTGCTGCAAAAGCTTGTGGGATGATGAGTTGTGCAGTGACATACTCACACCGTTTAAAAGAGATGTTATCGTATCAACCAGATTACGTCATTGATGATTTATTACACATAAAAGATATTGTTTAGGAGAAAAAAGTATGTATGATGTATTAGTAATTGGCGCTGGTCCTGCAGGGATAACCGCAAGTATTTATGCGAAAAGAGCAAATTTAAAAGTTGCTGTTTTTGAAGGAAACGTCCCTGGTGGACAACTTGTAAACTATAATGATATAGAAAACTATCCAGGCGTCAAAACATTTAGTGCGATTGAACTAGCTACCGATATGTTAAATCATTTAGATACATTAGAGATTGAAGTGAAATACGAACAAGTGACACTTGTTGAAGATCATAAAACACATAAAACGGTTACTTCAGAAATGGGAACATATGATGCGAAAGCAGTCATCATGGCAACCGGAAACATCCCTCGTAGACTTGGTGTTGAAAACGAAGAGTCGCTAGCATACAACGGGATTAGTTGGTGTGCGATTTGCGATGGGCCGATTTACAAAGGAAAGGATGTCGTTGTCATTGGTGGCGGTAATTCTGCGGTTGAAGAATCTCAATATTTAACAACACTTGCAACATCTGTCACGATAGTTCAAAACTTAGACAGACTGACTGCTGAAGCAAAAGCAGTAGAAAAGCTAGTCAATACTGACAATGTCACAGTATATTATGAATCACTGGTGAGTAAGTTTTTAAAAGATGATAAAGGAAATTTATCAGGCGTTTTAATTACAGATAAAGAAGGAAAAGAAATATCATTAAAAGCTGAAGGAGTCTTTGAATATATTGGCATGAGACCTGTCACTGAAATGGTTCAAGCATTAGGTGTCACTACAGATTATGGATACATTAAAGTGAATGAAAAAATGGAAACGAAAGTACCTGGATTATTTGCTTGTGGCGATGTCACAGAAAAACAAATTAGACAAGTCGTGACGGCAGCAGGTGATGGTGCCGTTGCAGCACAAAACGCCATTAGATATTTAGAATCACTTCACTAAGTATGTCATTTGCAAAAACGGTAAAAGAAGAACTTGTCACAATACCAGTAGAGAACACGCAAGAACAACTAGCAGAGTTTGCTGCATTCTTGCAACTCAACGGTGACTTGCATCTTCAAAATAATCGTCACCATATTAGTTTTAAAACAAATAATCCGACTGTCGCTAAAAGGTTTTTGATGCTTACTAGAACACTGTATCAAGCAGAAACAACGCTACTTAGAAAAGAGCAACAAAAACTGACGAAAAAACCACAAATTATTATTGAAATTCATTCAAAAATTAAAGATATTTTATCAGAAATAAAACTACTTGAACCATTATTTGAATCTTCAGATATTTTGTTTTCTACTGAAGAAGCGAAGTTAGCTTTTTTAAGAGCAACATTTTTGTCAGTAGGTTCAGTCAATCACCCTAAAACTGCACAATATCACTTAGAAATGAGTCATGAAAGAGATGATCTTGTTGTGCTCATTCAAAGTATGATGAATCGTTTTGAATTAAATGCTAAAATTATTAAACGTAGACGTCAACACGTGGTATACTTAAAAGATGCAGAGCATATCAGTGAATTTATGATGCGCATTGGTGCTCAAAATAGTGTTTTCAAGTATGAAGACATCAGAATAAAAAGAGATTTTAACAATTCCATTAATCGTGTGATGAATTGCGAAATTGCAAATGAAAAAAAAGTCTATGAAGCGTCTCAAGCACAAATCAAAGACATTAAGACATTAATACAATTTCGTGTTAAAGTCACAGATAAAATTAAACGCATTATGGATTTAAGGTTAGCATATGAAGATGCAAACTTACGAGAACTCACTGAAATATATGAAGAAACATTTGATGAGCCGATTAGTAAATCAGGACTCAATCACCGTTTTCAAAAAATCAAACAATTGGCACATGCCATGAGAGAGGGGTCAAACATATGATAAAAGGTGTTGGCATTGATCTTGTAGAACTCGAAAGAATTAAAGAATTACTTTCAGATCGGTTTTTAGAGAGAATTTTATCAGAAGATGAAATGAAAGAATACATGAATTTAGCACATGAGTCTGTCAAATTAGAATTCATTGGTGGACGTTTTGCAGCAAAAGAAGCTATTTTCAAGGCGATTGCAGAAGGTCCGGGGAATACGTATTACCGTGACTTTTCAATTTTACATGAAGCCTCAGGAAAACCTTATGTAAAAACTGACTTTTTCAAAAATGGTGAAAAAGTGAGCGTTTCAATTACTCATACAGACTCATATGCAGCAGCATTTGTGGTCATTGAATCGGAGGAATAAGATCATGAGTCAAAAGAAAAAACAAACATATGCAAAAAAAGACGTACCATCAACTAAAAAATTAACTGAAGAGACAAGTATGCGTAATAGACCGCTGTCAAAGGGTGAAACACTACTCATGAAAATTGGTGTAGGTGTCATTGCAGCAACAGTGATTGTCATATTAAGTATTGTGTTGATTTCTCCATTGTCAACTGAAGAAACAATCATCGACCCACTAGAAACGTATACACACGTGACAACAACAGAACTCACCTATTTGTTTGGATATGATATTGAAACAGAAACTTATGGTGATTTTACGTATTTCTTTAATAGCGAATTAGAAGACTATCAAGCCATTGATGCAAAACTTCAAGATTCAACAACTGAAGAAATATATGTGCTCATGTACAGGTCATCATCATTTGATCAAACGTTACTTGATGCGATTAATACACTTGAAGAAACACTTCTTGATGCAGCTTTCTTTGTGTTAGATTTAGATTTAGTCGTGAACGAAACAGTATTTGAAAG
>JBMTKL010000052.1:0-5695 GCA_049439405.1 Acholeplasmataceae bacterium
AAAACCACTTGTCATTTTAGTGGCTGGTGGGTCTGCATCAGGAAAATCAACAGTGGTCGGTGAAATCCTTAATAAGGCGGGTTTAGATGATGTCATTATCATTAGACATGACGATTACTATTTAGACCAAAAAGATGTACCATTTGATGCGCGTCTTCATGTGAATTATGATCATCCAGATTCACTCGATAATGCGCTCCTTTTAAGTCACCTTAAAGCTTTAATTAAAGGTGAATCCATCGAAAAACCAATCTATGATTTTGTCAATTATACACGTGCTGAAAAGACAGAGAACATTGTACCGAAACAAGTCATTATTGTTGAAGGAATCTTAATTTTAGCCGATGCAAATATTAGAAAATTATCTGGACTTAATTTATATGTCGAACTTGATGATGATACAAGATTTATCAGAAGAATGCTTCGCGACATGAACGAACGTGGACGCAGTATTGAATCCATTGTTGAACATTATCAAACGACCGTCAAACCGATGTTTTATCAGTTTGTTAAACCATCAAAACGTCATGCACATGTCATCATTCCAAATGATCATAAACATGATATCGCCGTTGATTTGATTGCAAGTAAAATTAAAAACGTATTGGGGTTAAACAAATGAGAGTGATTGCGATTGCCATGAAAGATGAAGCTGCAACACTTATCAAATCAGATGATAAAATTCAGTTTTTAGATAATGATCACTTACTGGTCATTACAGGCATTGGTAAAGTGAATGCTGCACGTGCACTCACTGAAGCTATTTTTCATTATGATGTGGATGAAGTGATTAATATTGGTGTCGCCGGGGCGACAACACCTTATCATGTCAATGAGGTGTATGTTGTTGATAAAGCGTATTTTCATGATGTTGATGCGACTGAATTTGGATATGAAAAATTTCAAGTACCAGGTATGCCAGCATCTTATCAAAGTGACCCTGATTTATTGAAACACGTTCAATCAAAGCTCAAACTAAACAAAGCTGATCTTTATACTGGTGATGAATTTGTGACAAAGCATAAAGGATTTACTGGTCTTATTGACATGGAGGGTACAGCACTGTATCAAGTATGTCACACTTATGAAATTCCAATCATCTCAATTAAAATCATCTCTGATATCATTGAACATGAAACAGATTTATATAACGAATACAATATGAATGAAGCAGCCAATAAAATAAAAACAATCATTAATACATTGAGAGGAGTTTAACATGAAAAAAGTATTATTAATGTTATCACACGATGTAGAAGATGTAGAAGCACTCGCAACAAGAGCATTACTTGTAAGAGCAGGGATTCAAGTGGTCACTGCAACGTTTCAACGATCATTAGACATTGAAACTGCATTTGGTCTTAAAGTCCATGTGGATGCACATCTCGATGAACTTGATTTAAGTGCCTTTGATATGCTTGTCATTCCAGGTGGTAAATATGTGTCTGAAACGATTGATTTACATGATAAAATGCAAGTTTTGGCGAAACAGTTTAATGACTTAGAAAAACCGATTGCAGCGATATGTGCTGGTCCAAGATTTCTAGGTCGTGCAGGACTATTAGAAGGTATCAATTTCACTGCCTATCCAGGAAGTGAAAAAGACGTCCCAAATGGACATTATCATCCAGAACAAAAAGCCATGACTGATGGACGAATCATCACTGCGAGAGGTGCGGGTTGTGTGTATGAATTTGTCACTCAAATCGTCAGTTATTTATTTGATATGTCTCATGCACAAGCGCTTTTAGAACAAATTAAACATTAAAAAAACAGCTTATGCTGTTTTTTTTTATACATCGATATCATCAAATAACGTAGGTGTTGTTTTTTTATTTCTTTCAAGTTGATATCATAGTGATTTATTGTTTTAAAACGCTTCATTTAAATCGATAATTAGGTTGATAATTTTCCTTTAAATCAACTAAAAAAATGTTATAATTTGTTTTAGTGAATCATGTAATTTGTGATTTCATTTAAACACATGAATAAAGTATATTTTTAAAGAGATTTTTATTGTCCAAAATGTGCTTTATTGGTTGACTTTAAGCGATAAATTGGTATAATAATATATGCGCCATGTTGATGGCCCGTTGGTGAAGCGGTTAACACATATGCCTTTCACGCATACATTCACGGGTTCGAGTCCCGTACGGGTCACCATATATGTACCCATAGCTCAGCTGGATAGAGCGTTTGACTACGGATCAAAAGGTCGGGGGTTCGAATCCTCTTGGGTACGCCATCTTACGGGAAGTAGCTTAGCTTGGTAGAGCGCCTGGTTTGGGACCAGGAGGTCGCAGGTTCAAATCCTGTCTTCCCGACCATTTACATGCGGGTGTAGTTTAATGGTAAAACCATAGCCTTCCAAGCTATTAACGTGGGTTCGATTCCCATCACCCGCTCCATATTGAAAGCATAGGTTTGATACTTAAGAAGATTCAAAAATCTTCAAAGTATCAGGCCTTTTTTACTTTAATAGGGATGTTATATAGGTAAAGGTTTAATAAAGTCATAATTTTGTGTCCTTTAATAGTTTAGCAATCACTGAGTGTGTGTCTTTGTATATTGAAATTAACTCTTTAGCAATGTCGGTTCCAAATGCATTTAATTGATAATATTTTCTAGGTCTTGGTTCAACCATCTCCCAAGTTGAGTTGATAAGGCCATGCTTATCAAGTCTACGTAATAATGGGTATAAAGTATTTTGATCAATTCGTAATCCTTTTTCGTTCAGCCTCTCAACAAGGCTATATCCGTAATGTTTCTGTTTGAGTTGAGATAAAACAGCAAGAACAAGTACGCCTTTTCGTAATTCTGAAACTAAATTTTTTAATATGTCTTCTTTTTCATTCATAAAGTACTCCCTGTTTTATTATTCTGTATAATACACACTATTGTAAAATATAAAATATATTGTATATAAAAAATTGGTAATGTAAAAACATAAAGATGTTCATTACATTAGTCATCGTTTATGTTAAAATACAACTAGGTTTTCTTGGAGGAAGCACATGAATCAAAACTATGTTAAAGATATTATTGAACACATTCAAACGAAAGATATCGCTAAAATTCGTAATGTTTTTTCATCATATCATCCATATGACTTAAGTCAAACGATTATCGAGATGGAACGTGATGATAGAAATCTCTTATTTTCTATGCTTCAAGGGAAAGACTTAGGTCATATTCTTGCGTATTTAGAACATCAAATGGTCGTCTCTTTTTTTGAAGATTTAAAACCTAGATATATTGTGAATATGATTCAAGAACTTGACATCGATGATGCAGTGGATCTCATGAAGTCACTTCCTGAGTCTGATCAAACAGCCTATCTAAAACTCATGGATAAAGGACATCGTGAAGTGATTCAATCACTCATTCATTATGCAGAAGACACTGCAGGTGCAATGATGACAACAGAATACATTGAAATTGATGTCGATGATACGGTTGAGTCTGCCATGAAGAAACTGATTAAACAATCTGAAGAAGCTGAGACCATTAGTACACTTTATATCACGAATAATAAAAATGTATTAGTTGGAACATTAAGTTTACGTGAAATCATTGTTGCCAGAAAAGGTCAACGGATTCAAGATATTATGAACATTCGATTAATTACATGTACCACAATGATGGATCAAGAAGATGTTGCTGAAATTTTTAAAAACTATGATTTTACTGTATTACCTGTGGTTGATCAACATCAAAAAATGCTCGGAATTATTACCATTGACGATATTGTAGATGTGATCGAAGAAGAAGCAACTGAAGACTATGGACTTCTTGCAGGTGTGAGAGATATTGAAATCGACACTGAAACAGAAACGGTTTGGAAAAGTGCTAAAAAAAGATTACCTTGGTTACTCATTCTTTCAGTACTAGGATTTTTAACATCTACGATTATTTCACAATTTGAGGCTACATTAGAAGAAATACCGTCAATTGCATTATTTTTACCAATGATATTAGGGATGGCAGGAAACACTGGCACCCAATCCCTTGCTGTGACCATCCGGGGACTCATTAATGAAGAGTTTTCAAATCAATATGAGGTACGGAAGCATTTATTCAGAGAAGTAGGGACTGGTATATTAAATGGAGTGGTTATTGGACTCATTTTATTTTTTGTGACGTGGTTATTTTTAACAATAAATCAAACGAATAATGCGTTTTTAATAACACAAACCGTAAGTATCGCTATTGTCATCAGTTTAACTGTTGCGACGTTTGCAGGCGCACTGATACCCATTGTGATTCATGCGTTAGGCATTGATCCAGCGATTGCGAGTGGTCCATTTGTCACGATGGTTGTAGATATTTTAGGCATCACTGTATACTTTAGCGTTGCAACATTACTTCTTATCTCATTACTTTAAAAATAAAAAGGTGTACTTAGTCATAAACGTAACACTTTAAAAACAGATAATGTATGATATACTCAACAACAAAGGAGATGGATATGAAAAAACAATTACCAAAGCGTCATGAACTCGATGTGAAATACACATGGAATATGGCAAATTTATTTAAAGATGAAACATCTTATGAAAAAGCTTTTGAAGAAGTCTTAAAAGATGTCGATCATTTTTGTAAAACTTTTGAAAATCATTTGAGTTCAGCAAAAATCATTAATGAAGCTTTAGAGATGTATCAAGATATTCAAGCAAGACTGGTAAGACTTGGTGCGTATGCATCATTACAATCTAGTACGGATTCTTTATCTGAGAGTAATCAAATGAGACAAGGAAAAGCGATGATTAGATTTCAAGGTGTCTCTAAAAAAATGGCGTTTTTTTCAAGTGCACTACTTCAAACAGATGACGCTTTACTGAAAGAAGCATCATCATTAAATGCTGAACATGCCAATTATTTAGAGGAAGTGATTAAAGACAAAAAACATGCATTATCACCTGATGTTGAAGTGTCATTAGTCGCACTATCACCAGTACTTAATGCACCATATGTGAATTATAACCGTTTTAAACTAGCGGATATGTCATTTGATGATTTTGAAGTAGAAGGTGTAACGTATCCTAATTCTTTCACATTATTTGAAAATGAATATCAACAAGACACAAATACAGAAGTTAGAAGAAAAGCTTATGAGACGTTTTATCAAAAATTAGCATCTTATCAACACGGATTTGCATCTAATTATTATACGCACTTGCAAAAAGAAAAAGTCATGTCTGAGCTCAGAGGCTTTGATTCAGTCTATGACTATTTATTAGATGGTCAAAAAGTACCTAAATCACTGATGGACCGTCAAATCGATGTCATTATGGATAAACTTGCGCCTGCAATGAGACGTTATGCGAAACTACTACAAAACATTCATGGTTTAGATAAGATGACCTATGCAGACTTGAAAATCCCTGTCGATCCAACATTTGAACATGAAGTGACGATTGAAGGTTCAAAAAAATGGCTACAAGATGGTTTAGCTGTTTTAGGTAGCGAATATCAAGAGATTGTCAACAAGTCATTTGATGAACGCTGGATTGATTTTCCACAAAACCATGGAAAATCAACAGGAGGATTTTGTTCAAGTCCTTATGGAGCATCTTCATATATATTAATTAACTGGAATGGTCAGATGGATGAAGTCATGGTACTTGCACATGAGATTGGTCATGCTGGACATTTCCAATATGCGAATGCGCATCAAAAATTATTAAACACAAGA
>JBMTKL010000053.1:0-5636 GCA_049439405.1 Acholeplasmataceae bacterium
AGCGATATTATCGACACAAAAAGCATTTGAGCTACAAAAAGAAGAGATTTATGAAGGTACAAATTACTCTTTTGAATGGATGGATATGACATCACGTGTGAAACGTATTAATATGATGATTCAAAAAGATATGATGAATGCAAGAAAAGATGAATTTAACTTCAATGGATTCGTTGGTGATGAATTTCAAGTGTCAGGATCAACTAAATTTGATGGATCAGCTCACGTGTTATCATTGTCATTGAACACTGAATTGATGACATTTATATTTAATTATGATGATGAGACCAAAACATATCAATTACAAGTGAATTATGAACAATCAACAGTGTTAGATATCACTTTTGATTTAGCATATGATACATATAATATTCCAACATTATCGATTCATTATGAAAGAAATGGCATTATAGGAGACATTGATATTGTTAGAAGTTTTAGACTAGGTGGATTTCATATTGAGTATTCAATCAATGATGGTGACCTTTACGAAGGCGACATTGAGCTAATATATGTGATGATGATGAGACAATACTTGATTCGTGTGATTGAATCTGATGGGACGAGATATCAATACACATACAATCGTCCTGAGTTTATTCAAGATGAGCATATGAATTTGTAACCAATAAAATTGAAATGTTTTACGTATTATAAGTGAAAGGAAGTGAAACCATGAAAAAAATTATTTGGGGTTTACTATTTGTTTTAGGTATTTCGTTTCTAGCATTCGGACTCATTAGATTTAATTCTTCGGCTGCAGAAGCAGAACTTTATATGGATTTATTGCTTGATGTAGATGATCAAGATTATGAGACACCGTTTGGTGTGGATAGATTTGGTGGATATAGAAAACCACTCGCTTTTATTTCTTTAGGGGAGACCATTAAAGAAGACGTTCTTGAAAAAGCATCGTTATATGGCATTGAACCAGCGCAATACGTTTTAGCGATCACGGTAGCAACTTATAGCGATACCTATGATTTTGAAACTGTCATTCAAACCATTCAAGATGCTGATGAAGTGACTTTAGAAGCGTATGTCGATGAACTTAAAGCATTTTTAGATGACAATGCAGAAGCAATTAAAGCAACATTAGATGAAATTAGAGAGACTTATGCACCACAAATTCAAGCCATTAGAGATACATATATGGATGACATCAAAACACTAATTGATGCCATTAAAAATACTACAGATGAAACAGAACTTGCAGGTTTAAATGAAGATTTAGAGGCAATAAAAGCAGAAATCGCTTTAGAAGTAGAAGTGATTCAAGCTGCATTTGTTCAAGATTTAGAAGACAATAACATCGCGATTGAAGGGTTATATGGCATGTTTATGAGACAAATGGAAAACAGATTTGATATGAGAATGGCCATGTTAGAAAGACGATTCCCAAGACTCTATCAACGTGTTAAAAATCATTTTAATAAAGATTAAATAAAAAAGCACCGATTAGGTGCTTTTTATTTTGGATACATCCAGAACATCACAGGTGCATTATCATGATGAAGTAATGTCGACTGAATAACTTTATATGATGTTTGTTTGAGGATCCAATCTTGGATCCCGGCATACTCAATTTTTCCTTCATCGTGTCCAATATATGACATGAGGACAATAGAAGCTTTTGGATAATAATCTTTAATGGTACTCAGTGCCTGAATGGTTTGATCTTTTGTTGTGGTGATGGTCTTATCGCTTTGAGGTAAATACCCTAAATTAAAAATAAATAATGAAGCATTTTTCACATATTGAGTCACATGAACAAATGAATCATGAACAAAAGTCACGTTATCTAAAGTATGTAGTCTTTGTTTTGCTGATGCTAAAGCCTCTTCTTGAACATCAAAACTATAGACATGTTTGACTCTTGGTGCGATGAATTCAGTATCATATCCATGTCCACATGTCATATCACACACGGTCATATCACTTGTGAGCAGTGATTGAATGAGTTGGTGATTTAAATGTAATAATGCTTTTCTCATAATCCACCTTTATATATTGTATCAAATGTTTTTTAGTCACAGGCATAAATATTTTGCTTCACAAAAACACTTTAAAAGTATCTTAACATAAAAAGTTTATATCGTGATTTTTTATCAATTTTTGTGGTATAATTAAGTGAAAATTGGAGTCCTTATGTTGAATCGTTTCAAAGCGAGTTTATCACAACCTAAATCGTTATTTTCATACAAAGATGATCGGAAACGAATCGTCTTTTTATATAGCTTGATCATGATTTGTCTTTCAATGGTGCCTTACATCATTTTAGAGACTACGCAAGGCAGTTTTGATGCTTCTATGATGGTTGCGATAGAAGATGCTTTTCAACAAGATGTCATGCAAAAAGATAATCAAATCATCGATGGAGTGTTGTTGACTAACGAACCTTTTGAAACGATGGTTGATTTTAATGTGTTCACAAACGATATAACAGTCAATACATTTTATTTAGTGATATTTTTTGATGAGACAAACATACAACTCAAACTAGGTGATGAAATCATCGAGGAAGTGTCTTATCAAACTGTGCTTCCAAACTTTGATTTTATGGACTATTCTTTAGAAAATACATCTCAGCTCATGTCAGTGATTGCTTCGTTTTTAAACGAGTCTGTATTTGTGAGTGTGCTGATGCTTGGTTCAATATTTTTTTCACTCACATTAGATTATTTAATGATTACTTTTTTACTTGTATTACTTATGCAAATGAATCGTCAAGCTAATCCCCTTCCATTCAAAACAAAATATAAACTTGGTCTTTATATGAGTACGCCTTATATGTTAACGTCACTGATTCTTGTATTATTTGGGTTTGGTCAATTATCTTATATTTCATTACTTGTTGCGTACATCTATTACATGTGGGCATATCGAATAACTGGAGGGAAACATGCATAAATTTGATGTCTTTAAATCACAAATTGATATGCCTAAACATGTCTTAGAGCATGTGATTTTTTCTCATACCATCATTGATGTTCAATCATCTTCTTGGACGCTCGTTTTAGAGCTTAAAGAAGAGATTGATATTCATCATTTAAAAACACTTAAATCATATGCACAAACTTTCTTTAAAGCGTCTGTCGTCAAGAAAGTGGATGTCTTGTATACACATCAATTTGAATGGTCGACAACGATGTTAAATAAATTTGCTGATACGATTATTCATGATTATACAAAACAAAAGCCTAGTGCAGGTGCTTTGAAACACTTTGACTATGTGATTGACATGCAGTCATGTGTTTTTGTCGTTGATCAAGCATCAACGTATATCCAAAAGCATTTTAAAGAACTTTCAAAACGATTTAAAAAGTATGGGTTTGAGATGAATTTCACACTAGAAGTTTCTAAAGAAATCCCTGAAGCAACATTAATTGTTGAACATGAAAAGCGTGAAATTGATGTCATGCATCAACAACAAGCAAGACAACTAAAAAAAGAACTACAAAAAGAAGCGCAATCGTTTAAAGTCAAAAGAAGTGCCAAAGCAATGAAACTCAGTGACATTCCTAAAGACCAATATCAATTAGACCAATACACAAACACTCAAGGTGAGACGAATTGTTTAATTGAAGGTGAAGTCATTGAAAAAGAATTAAGAGAACTTAGAAATAATTCAAAACTACTCACGATGACGTTAGCAGATCGTGAGGATGCGATTGTTGTCAAAAGCTTTATTAATAATGATAAAGAATACATGTTTGCACAATCCATTGAACCTGGTCATTATATTCAGGCAACTGGATATTTTAAATATGATACGTTTCAACGTGATGTTGTTGTTATGACCAAGAAAATGCAGTTTTTAGATGTGAAGCATGAGACTCGAAAAGATGAAGCAAAACAAAAACGAATTGAATTCCATGTGCATTCAACCATGAGTAATCTCGATGGTATCACATCCATTAAAGATTATGTCGAAACTGCAGCTTCATGGGGACATGAAGCGATTGCGATTACGGATCATGATGGTGTTTATGGATTCCCTGAACTCGCTCATGCTGCGAAAAAAGCAGGCATTAAACCGATTTACGGTGTAGAACTTAATACGGTCGATCGTTCAAATTTTTATGTCATCAAAGATGTTTCAGAAGATGTCGATATGAGACAACTCACCTATGTGGTTTTTGATATAGAAACGACTGGTTTTTCTGTAACGCATGACCACATCATTGAAATTGCAGCTGTCAAAGTTGAAAAAGGGGTCATCGTTGATACATATCAACAATTTATTGATCCTGAACAAGACATTACTGCATTTACCACAGAACTCACCTCTATCACGAATGAGATGCTCGCGGGTCAACCACTTGTTGATGATGTATTAAAAGATTTTATGTCATTTACTAATGGTGCTGTACTCGTGGCACATAATGCTTCTTTCGATCAAGATTTCATCGAAGCGAAAATGAAAACGTTTGGTATAGAAAAAACGTATGTCGGTGTCATCGACACACTTCAACTGGCAAGACTTAAATATGAAGACGTCTTAAAAACATTTAATTTAAAATCAGTTGCAAAACATTTTAAAATCAAACAAGAAGCGCATCACCGTGCTGAAGATGATGCAAGAGTGACTGCTGAAATTTGGCTCATGATGATGCAAGATTTATCAAGTCAAGGATTAAAAACATCATCAGATTATTATATGCTTCACGAAGATGTGAATACGTTTAAACACATGATACCTTATCACCTAAACATTTTAGTTAAAGAACAAAAAGGGTTGAAGCATTTATACAATATCATTTCAGATAGTTTAACGACGCACTTTCATAAAGGTGCACGAGCACTTAAACATGTCATTGATCAACACCGTGAAGGACTTCTCATTGGTAGTGGATGCTACAAAGGAGAAGTATTTGAAGCAGCTTTAAATAAGAGTGATGATACCTTAAAAGCAGTTATGCAGTATTATGATTATGTTGAAGTTCAGCCTGTCGATGCATATGCACATTTAGTGGATCAAGTCGGTGAAGATGTGATTATACAAACGATTTTAAAAATCGTGTCGTTTGCTGAAACATTAGGCATTCCTGTGATTGCAACAAGTGATGCACACTATATGAATAAAGAAGATCAGTTTTACCGTGATATATATATTAGAACTCCACAAGTCGGTGGGGGTATTCACGATCTAAAGAGATATCAAACGATGCCGCATCAATACTTAAGAACGACAGATGAAATGCTGATGGCATTTGAGTTTTTAGGTCCTGATGCTGAAAACATCGTGATTTCTAATACTCAGGCACTCAATGCGAAGATTGATCCAATCCAATTATTTCCTGACGGATTATTAACCATTCAAGATGACGCATTTAGTGAAACCTTACAATTACCAAGTATCGAAGCAGAAGTGCGTCATATTGTGATGTCGAATTTGAAGAAACAGTATGGAGAAAAGCCTCATCCCATTGTCATGAAACGTGTCAATAGATAAATTAAAAATATTATCAAGACCAAGTTTGCAGCGATTTATTATATGAGCTATTTACTTGTCCAAAATTCGTTAGAAGAAGGCTATTTGGTAGGTTCTAGAGGTTCTGTGGGGTCATCCCTGGTTGCGACACTCATGGATATTACTGAAGTGAATCCATTAAAACCACATTATGTATGCTCTC
>JBMTKL010000054.1:0-5499 GCA_049439405.1 Acholeplasmataceae bacterium
AGTCATAATCTAAAATGAGTGTATTATACCGGTAATCATTAATAATTTGTTGAGACATTTCAAATAAGTCAATGGATGTATATAAATCATCAAAAAACTCATACGTCTCAGTTAAGGCATCATAATTAAAGGATTTAGAACGGTAACTCATATCTGCAAATTTCACTAAATGAAGCGTCTCATCAAAGACATCAACACCAAATGCAAATTGATATTGCATTGGAAGATCAAATAAATTCGCGATGGTTGGCATAATATCAATCGAAGACATATACGTTTCATAAATACCATCAAGTGCTGTATTTGGCGCATACATAAGCATAGGTACACGATGAATATCTTGTGGATCATCATCGATTTTAACATCATCATATGACCAAATGGTTTGTTCATTAATGGCATATGCATAATGATCGCCATAAATCATGATGACGGTATCATCAAGTTTATTCGCCGCATCTAAGTGTGACATTAATGTCTGAACGGCTAAATCAAGTTCCATTGCTGTCGCCATATAATAAAAGATTTCTTCAGGAAGTTCTATGTCATTCGCATCTAAATAGGCTTGTAAAGCTTCAGTATGATACACTGCAACTTCATGTTCGTCATTATAATTAAAATGTCCAGATACGGTAACATAGTTTACAAAAAACTGATCTTCTTCAATATAATCATCTACTGTTAAGTTAATGAGATCAAGGTCTCTTTGCCACACGAGATCAAATAAAATGCTACCTTGAGATACCTCTTCCATGAGTCCAAGAGCCTCGGCACCTTTAAATGTGTTATACCCGAATAAATTTAAATGGACTTCTGTTCTATCATAAAAATAATCAATAAAATTATGGTAACTAAACGTCTCATAGCCTTCACTCTCAAATAATTGTGGTAGTGAGTTAGGTAATGTATTATTTAAATAAGCTTCCATGGTGAGTGTGACATTTTTATTTGGATAAAAAGAAGTTTGAGTCATCCATTCTGTGTCTGCAGTTGAGCGGTAATAGAGCGGTGAATAGTAATTTGAAAAAGAAATATGTTGTTCTTTTAACGCGTAAAGTGTTGGCGTCAAATCAGGATGAATCGCAAACGTATCAAAACTCTCTGCCATGATCAAAATCATATTTTTACCTTCAAGCACACCAGTATATAGATTATCTTGATGTTGTGGTCGACCCGATAAATAATCTTCAATTAATACATTATATTCAGTTTCCCTCAAAGGTTCAGTTTTAAACACATTGACGATATCTCTATACACATAAGTGACAAGACCGAAACTTTTCACCGTAAGCTGTGTATCATAGACATAATCATATAAGTCTTTATCAGTGAACATGATCGTAATACCATTTTCAATGCGGTTATCATTGATATGGTTTTGGATAAAGAAAAACGTAAATAATGAGAGACTTAATATAATCAAAGGTTGCTTTAAAAACATGTAATCAGCTTCATAGAAGTTTTTAAACTTAACATTAATAACAATTAAAGCAATAACTGGTAATACATAAAAGATATGTCTCAAGCGAAGTGCTAAAAACGCTTCACCAATAAAGCTAAGTCCTAAAGAGAAGTCACCGGCAATATGAATCGAATAAAAGTTCTCAACGACTGTGTGATAAACATCTTGCATTAAAAACACAAATGTCAACACCATCATGATAATAAAAACGATCCTTTTAATCGATAATGGTTTAAAAAATAGTAAGAAAAACAAAATAAACAAACTATATACAAAAGAAAAACCTAAAACAAATGCTAACTCATCATTAAAATTCACAATCAGTAAACTTAGTTTAAACACGATTTCGAAATATACAATTGAAATAAAAAGCAATGCCCATAGTAAAAACATGCGCTTAAGAGATAATTTCATTTGGTGAATCCTTTACGATTTTTTTACTTTAATAGTATATCATATTTTTGTCTTAGACCTTTCGAATAACATAAAAAAATGTCATGCATTTGCATGACATATTCTTTCATTAGGTTCATATCCTCTATAATCAATTTCAATAGAATTGATGATGACATCATCATTTGGTCGATCAACAACATTGGTTGTGACATCACTAATTTGCTGAACGATAGAAAATCCTGATACAACGCCTCCAAATGCAGCATAATCACGATTTAAAAATGAATTATAAACCTCATTAATGAAAAATTGACTCGTCGCTGAATTAGGAAATCCTGTTCTTGCCATCGCGATGACACCGGGATAATGACTTAAAGGATTGACCACACCATTCGCTGTAAATTCTCCAGTAATTGCACAAGCTGTATCATTTACAATGCCACCTTGGATCATAAAATTATTGATCACTCGATGAAATGTTGATCCAATATATGATTCAGATTCGATATACGCAATAAAGTTATCAACAGTGATTGGTGCGATTTCAGGAAATAACTCAATATAAATGTCACCATAGTCTTGAATGCTCATTTTGATGAGTGGATTTTGTTCACTTAAGTATTCTTCATAATCTAAATCAATGTCATATTCAATGGTAAAACCTTGATCTTGCTGACAACCTATCAGTAGAATTGGAAGAATAAACATGATAGTTAAAGTGATGTATTGTTTCATGTTACCTCCTAAAAAAAGTTATACATATTATAGCATAAAAAAAGGCATTTGCCTTTTTCTACTTGTGTGTTGGAAGATGTTTTCTTGCTTCAATGGTTTGATGTTGCATATCAATAGGTATGTGTGGTTTAAACGAGCGAAACGACATCATTTGTCAAATACATAATGTTTTATCAAATCGTGTCCTACGGGCATCAATATCAATAATGATGTAGGCAAATTTATTTCTTTTGAATATCATGACATCACCGTTAGATTTTGCTTTTTTCAAAACTTGATTAAAGTTTTGATTCGCTAAGGTGATCCTCACAATTTGGTTTGAAAGTATAATCATAATTGAGCCTTAATAATATACTAAAATATACTATCATAAAAAAAAAATATAATAGTTAAAATAACACTATAATAATAGAAATAGACTTTTGTTGATACTAATTCATATTTCATGTTACATTATAAGTGCGTTGATAAGGAGGAGTAATCACTCTTTAGGTGTATAGAGAAGCGAGGCTTGGTGGAACACGTTCACTTATGTTGATGAAGGTTGCCTTGGAGCATGTCATAGACCGTGACTCTGCGATAAGAGATAAAGTGCCAAGCATGCTTGGAACTAAGGTGGTACCGCGATGATAAGTCGTCCTTAGATGCTAAGGATGACTTTTTTTATAGAGGTAGATATGTTCATAGAAACTGAAAGATTAATCATTAGAGATTTAAAGAAATCAGATGCTAAAGCGATGTATGATTATGCAAAAAAATCACATATCGGTCCAATGGCTGGTTGGGATCCTCATACATCCTTACTTGAAACAAGAAAAATTTTATTATGGATGATGAAACCCAAAGATGTCTATGCCATTACGCTTAAACCTAATGATAGGTTAATAGGTACAATAGGCTTACACGAAAGAAACCATCAACACAAAAACAAAAAAGTTCTTGAAATGGGGTATGTATTAGATGATATCTATTGGGGTCAAGGATATATGCCAGAAGCTGTTAAAGCCATCATCTCTTACGGCTTTCAAACACTTAAGCTAGACGGCATTAATGTAGGACACAAACCAAGTAATACGCAATCTGAGAAAGTTATTTTAAAGACAGGATTTAAACATACACATTACGAAACAAGACGCTCACATATGAATCAAGAATATATCGTAAAGATGTATCACAAAAGAAGGGAAGATTATGAACAAAATATATGATTTTAAAGCCATTGAAAAAGGCAAGTATGACCATTGGAAACGAAAAGGTTTTTTTGAATCAGGGCAAGATTTTTCAAAAGAACCCTTTACGATCGTCATACCACCCCCTAATGTCACAGGTAAATTACATTTAGGACACGCATGGGATCAAACGTTACAAGATATCATCATTAGAAGAAAACGTATGCAAGGGTTTGATGCACTTTATTTGCCTGGAATGGACCATGCAGGGATTGCCACCCAGGCAAAAGTTGATGCAAGACTTAAAAGCATGGGAACCAATCGTTATGAACTCGGACGTGAGAAATTTTTAGAAACGGCTTGGGATTGGAAAAAAGAATATGCAGAAATCATTAAAAAACAGTGGGCAGCCATCGGCATTTCAGTTGATTACAACAAAGAACGTTTTACGCTTGATAAGAAACTAAATGATGCAGTCAACCATGTCTTTTTAAGCTTATATGATAAAGGGTATATTTATAGAGATTATAGAATCATTTCCTGGGATTCAGAAGCAAAAACGGCACTATCAAACATTGAAGTAGAATACAAAGAGTCACAATCAAAACTATATTATTTTAAATATCCGTTAGTGGACGGTTCAGGATTTATGGAAATCGCAACAACAAGACCTGAAACTATGTTTGCAGATCAAGCTTTGATGGTGCATCCTGAGGATGAAAGATATAAACACATTGTAGGTGCTTTTGTCTATATTCCAGGGACGCAAACGCAAGTCCCTATTATTACTGATGATTATGTTGATATGGAGTTTGGGACTGGTGTTGTTAAAGTGACACCAGCACACGATCCAAACGACTTTGAAGTCGGGAAAAGACATCACCTTGAGATGCCTTTATGTATTGAAGAAGACGGATCCATGAACCACATGGCTGGACAATATGAGGGGTTAGACCGTTTTGAATGCCGTGAGCAGCTCGTCAAAGATCTTGATGCCCTAGGTCTTGTTAAAGAAATTAAAGACTACCAAAATAGTGTGGGTTATTCTGAAAGAACAGGTGTGATGGTTGAACCAAGATTATCGCTACAATGGTTTGTCAAAATGGACGCCTTATCACAACAAGCGCTACAATCATCAGTTGAATTTGTCCCAACAAGGTTTAGAAAGATTTTTGATGCTTGGATGACCGGTACTTTTGATTGGTGCATTTCAAGACAACTTTGGTGGGGTCACCGAATACCTGCTTGGTATAAAGGTAATGAAATGAAAGTTCAAGTGGAATCTCCAGGTCAAGATTGGATACAAGATGAAGATGTACTAGATACTTGGTTTTCAAGTGCACTTTGGCCATTTTCGACGCTTGGATGGCCAGAAGAAACTGAAGACTTTAAACGCTATTATCCTACCAATGTCTTAGTCACTGGCTATGATATTATCTTTTTCTGGGTTGCTCGAATGGTGTTTCAAGCATTAGAATTTACTGGAAAAGATCCTTTTAAAGATGTATTAATTCATGGGTTGATTAGAGATGCCCAAGGAAGAAAAATGAGTAAATCTTTAGGTAACGGTGTTGATCCAATGGATGTCATTGACACGTATGGTATTGATGCATTACGCTATTTTTTAACAACCAATTCAGCACCTGGCCTAGACATGCGTTTTGACGAAACGAAAGTGGAGTCATCATGGAATTTCCTTAATAAGTTATGGCATGCTACACGGTTTGTTGAGATGTC
>JBMTKL010000055.1:0-5465 GCA_049439405.1 Acholeplasmataceae bacterium
GATCGCGCAGATGGATCGGAAACTTTCGGCCTGTGCCGCCTCACGCTTCAGTGCAGCAGCCAGGCTTTCGAACCCAGCATGCTGTAGCATCGCGGCTACGGTATTGGTCATTCCGTTTGCGTATTTAACACAACTATTTGCAAGCATTTTTGGAAATTCATTTATCATTGGAATATTAATTACAACAATCATCGTTAGAACATTGGCGTGGCCAATTTATGCAAAAAGCAATGATATGAGCTTGAAAATGAATCTTGCACAACCTGAGATGCAAAAAGTTCAAAACAAATATGCGACTAAAAAAGATCCACAATCTCAACAGCAAATGCAAGCTGAGATGATGCAGGTGTACAAAAAGTATGGCATCGGATTTGGTGGATGTTTATTACCGTTTCTACAAATGCCAATATTTATTGCGATGTTTAATGTCGTAAGAAGAATCACAGTAGAAGGTGGTATGTATGCTGACAATGTTTCAAACACAATGTTTTTAGGGATTGATGTTACTGCTGCAAATAGCACAATTATTGCAGGGTTATTAGCAGTCATCGTAGGTGCTACAATGTTTGCCCTTCAAAAAATAGCTCAAAAAAAACCTGCATATGCAAAAAATACAGGCACCCAAAATGCACAAGCTCAACAATCTCAAAAAACAATGAAATACGTCATGTATTTTATGGTCTTTATGATGATGAGTATCGCATTCCAAAGTCAAGCACTTGCGGTCTACTGGTTATTTGGTAATTTATATTCAATCGGACAAACACTCATTAATAGAAAACTAAGTGTTAGAAAACATGAAAAGCTAAAAGAAAAAGAATTGCTAGGAGGCTTATACGATGCTAAAAAGAATTGAGTTTGAAGCAAAATCAGAGTCAGAAGCTTTAGACATAGCAGTAGAAAAGTTAAGACTCCAAAAAGAAAAAATTAAAATCACTGTTATGAGAGAGAAAAAAGGACTTTTCTCAGGGAGTACCGCTTTATTTGAAGCAACACCAGATGTTAACCTTGCACTTGAAGGAAAAACGTTTTTAGAGGGTATCCTTCAAGCGATGGATATAGAATTTCAAATGGAATTAAGACAAAAAGACAACGGCAGAGAAATTCATTATTCGATCCAATCTAACGAAAACGCCTTACTCATTGGTAGAGAAGGCAAAACTTTATTAGCACTCCAATACCTATTAAGAAATTACGTATCAACATTCGTTCAATTCCAAGTGCTTGTTTCACTTGACATCGCCAATTATCATGAAAACCACAAAAGACAACTTGAAATACTTGCAACTAAAACAGCTAAAGAGGTTGCAAAAACAGGCATCGATGTGAAATTAGATCCGATGAATGCATACGATAGACGTATTATTCACACAAAACTTTCTGAGTGGCGAGATGTTGAAACGGAATCAGAAGGCGAAGGCGAAAACAGAGCTTTAGTTATAAAACCTAAAAAGTAGCGACTGCTACTTTTTTTGTTGTTGTCTATGTTATAATAACGTTAATAATAAAAGGTGAAAATGTCATGTTACGTGTAATCAAAACCATAACTCAATATGCAAAAGCATACTTCAAAGTATCAACACTTATTGTCATCACAGGACTCATCTACAGCTTGGGCGGTGTCATTAGATTAGATGCTATTGCACAAGCAGAAATTGATCACTTTATAAGTAGAGCAACATTTGAATACGAGGAAGTAAGACAGCTCACGTATGGCGAAGAAATCAGAAGATATTATACTGTTTCACGTGAAACATTTGAGCTTGAAGATCCGAGAGATGTCTTCACAGATGCATCTAGAGATACAATCGGAAAAACCGGTGATGTGTTTGTGACAAGACAATCTCCGTTTCCTTCAGTTCCAATTGTCCATCAGTGGATTTCTTTCTTCTTTGGCGGACATGCAGCGATTTTAGATGAAAACAATAGATTATATGAAGCAACGGGTTTAGGGTCTTCAGATACAACGATTCCTGAAGTTATATTACACCCAGGAGATGAACCGCATGATTATGGTGTGACCACAGCGTACAGCAGTAATTACTGGCTCAATCCATATCGGCGTTCAGAAACGGATCCGAGTTATCCATATTATGGCAGATACAACAGAAACGAATTCCTAACGTTGAGAGTGAAAAATACAACGGATGAGATGCGTGCTGGTGCTGTTGATTTTGCCAGAAGAACATACACGGGAGAAAGACTATACAACTATACGTTTTTTCTCGATATGACATACAAGTTTTATTGTACAGATTTAATCTCAAGAGCATATCAAGACGTGCTCATTCCATAAAACAAACAACAATTGTATTCAGAGGCATTAAACGACCGGTTTATTACATCTGTAAACGACTTAATCAATGATGAAGAAACATACATTTCAAGTTATGTTTACATTGAAGGAAATATTGTCAATATTTACTATTTAGAAGACGTAGAAAGTTGAGTGTATAAATGGAGACGCTAACCATCGTATTGTTGAGTGTATTAATTGTATTAGTTATCTTAACGCTTGTATTGCTTTTTTTTAACAACCAAAACAATAATGATCAAGAAATGAAAGTGTATATGCAAAAAGAATACGAAGCTTTAAAGATGCAGTTAAAAGATCTCATGTTCGAAACAAACGAAAAAAACACGAAAGATTTATATCAATTTAAAGACATTATCACAAATCAATTAGAACAAAAATTAAAAGAGATGAATGCGCTCGTTGAGAAAAGGCTGGAAAGTGGTTTTGAAAAATCAGATCAAACGTTTAAAGGCGTGATTGAACGTTTAGCTAAAATTGATGAAGCACAAAAAAACATTGAATCATTATCTAAAGAAGTGGTAAGCTTAAACAGTGTGTTGACGGACAAAAAAACAAGAGGCATCTTTGGTGAGGTTCAACTTTACCAATTGCTGGAAGCTGTATTTGGCGAAAAAGAATCACTATATAAAAAACAAGCCACATTATCCACGGGTGTGATTGCTGATGCAATGGTCTATGCACCAGAACCCATGGGTGCAGTTGCGATCGATTCGAAATTTCCATACGACAATTACAACAAAATGATTAACACAGAGCTCCACAAAACGGATAGAGAACAAGCGACAAAACTTTTTGTCTCTGACGTTAAAAGACATATCGATGCCATTGCTTCTAAATATATCATTGAAGGCGAAACAAGTGAACAAGCCATTATGTTTATTCCGGCAGAAGCAATTTTTGCAGAAATTACTGCACATCATGGTCAACTTATTGAACACGCCAACAACAAAAAAGTTTGGATGGCATCACCAACAACATTATTTTCAACACTAACGATGATTCAAGTGTTTGTAAAAAATCTAAAAAGAGATGAACAAATCAAAATTATCGTCGAAGAGCTTAACAAATTAGATAAAGAGTTTGACAGATATAGCGAACGTTGGGACAAACTAAGTAGAAGTCTAGAATCTGTCGTTAAAGACTCAAAGGCGATTCACACCACGACAGGAAAAATTAAGAAAAAGTTTGACTACATTAAAGATGCCAAGTTTGATCAAGCGCATTTAGTTGATGTTGAACAAGACGAAGAGGAATCAGAAGATGATAGAAACAACAATTAAAGAACTATTTCAACACAAGGAAACGTTTGAAAACAAAGAAGTTGTGCTCTTTGGATGGGTGAGAAATCACAGAAGTCAAAAAAGTTTTGGATTCATTAATTTTCACGACGGTTCTACGTTTCCACAACTTCAGGTGGTTTATGAAGATCATCTTTCAGACTTTAAAGACATTCAAAAAATCAGAGTCGGTAGTGCAGTTGAGATTAGAGGTGTGCTTGTATTAACACCTGAAATGAAACAACCATTTGAAGTGAAAGCCACACACGTCATTCTTTTAGGGGATTCACCGGAAGATTATCCTATTCAACCAAAAAGACACACCAGAGAGTTTTTGAGAGAAGTTGCACACCTTAGAATGAGAACAAATTTATTCCAAGCCGTGTTTAAGGTAAGAAGTGAAGCGGCTTTTGCTATTCATAAGTTTTTTAATGATCGAAATTTCGTATACACGCACACACCGCTTATTACTGCAAATGACGGTGAAGGTGCAGGATCGATGTTTCAAGTCACGACGCTCGACCTCAACAAATTAGATGCAAAAAAAGAAATAGATTTCAGCAAAGACTTCTTTGGGAAACCAACCTATTTAACCGTTACAGGACAACTTGAAGCCGAGGCTTACGCGATGGCGTTTAAGAATGTTTATACCTTTGGCCCTACGTTCCGTGCAGAAAATTCTAATACACAAAGACACGCATCAGAGTTTTGGATGATTGAACCAGAAATGGCGTTTTGTGATTTAGAAGGTGACATGCGAGTTGCTGAAGATATGGTGAAATCAGTGATTGGTTATGTCATGAAAAGCTGTCATGAAGAAATTGAATTTTTTAATAAATTTGTAGATAAATCGCTTCTTGAAAGGCTTAATGGTGTTTTAAACAAACCGTTTGCGAGAGTAACTCACAAAGAGGCTATTGATATTTTATTAAAAGCAAATAAACCTTTTGAAAATACACCAAAGCATGGTCGTGATTTAAATACAGAGCATGAAAAATATTTAACCGATGAGTATTTCAAATCACCTGTTTTTGTTACAGATTGGCCTAAAGATATTAAGGCATTCTATATGAGATTAAACGATGATCAAGAAACCGTCGCTGCTATGGACCTGTTAGTTCCGGGTAGCGGAGAGCTTGTTGGCGGTTCTCAAAGGGAAGAAAGATTGGATTATTTATTAAAACGTATGAAAGACATGAATGTCCCTGAAACATCGTTAGATTGGTACCTTGATTTAAGAAAATATGGCGGGGCAATTCACTCAGGTTTTGGCATGGGATTTGAACGATTAATCATGTACTTAACCGGTGTAGAAAACATTAGAGATGTGCTTCCTTTTCCAAGAACACCAAAGAACTGTGAATTTTAACAAAAAATTTACATTTTTTTAGAGTAAAGGGTTAACAAATCATAACAATTGTTATATAATGAATTCGTGAGGGTTAATCGATGAATCGTTGCTTAAATTTTTATGAAAATTTATATATTTATGCAACCACAAACATATTTTTTAATATACGCTAAAATAAGATAAGCATATAACGGTCCAGTTATGTGCTTTTTGTTTTATTAAGGAGATTATATGGACATTAGATTAGAAGGGTTAACAAAGGTTTTCACCGACAAAAAAGGTATAGAAACCATAGCAGTTAACGATTTAACAATTACGATTCCTTCAGGGAAATTAGTAGGACTTTTAGGACCATCTGGTTGTGGAAAGTCAACAACGCTTTATATGATCGCCGGTTTACTTAAACCATCTGCAGGTAAAATTTACTTTGGGGACGATGATGTCACGCGTCTTGCAGCTGAGAAAAGAGGCATCGGGTTAGTGTTCCAAAATTATGCACTATATCCACACATGACCGTCA
>JBMTKL010000056.1:0-5429 GCA_049439405.1 Acholeplasmataceae bacterium
TCTTTTGCATCTTTGACCCGAGAGTAAGAAGCAAACAATTGGTTACTTAACTTTGAATGATCACGACGTGTATAACCATCACCGATACCGTCTTTCATGAGACGCGATAATGAAGGTAACACACCAACGGGCGGATAAATACCATTTTGATGTAACGCTCTTGATAATACGATTTGACCTTCAGTAATATAACCGGTCAAATCTGGAATTGGATGCGTGATATCATCATTTGGCATCGTTAAAATTGGTATTTGAGTGACAGATCCGTCAATACCTTTAACAATACCTGCACGTTCATAAAGTGAAGCTAAATCTGAATATAAGTAGCCAGGATAACCTTTTCGTCCTGGAATTTCACCTTTTGAACTAGAGAATTCTCGTAGTGCCTCACAATAACTCGTCATATCTGTTAAAATCGTTAAGACGTGCATTTCATGGTTGAATGCTAAATATTCAGCTGCAGTAAGTGCAAATCTAGGGGTTAAAATTCTTTCGATGATTGGTTCATTTGATACATTGACAAACATGACCACTTTATTCATGACACCGGCTTCTTGAAATTGTCTTTTAAAATAAGCAGCGACATCATACTTGACACCCATCGCGGCGAAAACGACACAAAATTTTTCACCTTTTTCTTCAGCAATTTTTGCTTGTTTAACAATTTGAACCGCCAGTTCATTATGAGGAAGCCCTGAACCTGAAAATATCGGCAATTTTTGTCCCCTAATGAGTGTTGTTAAACCATCAATAGAAGAAATGCCGGTTTGGATAAAGTCTCTAGGATAAACTCTTGAGACAGGGTTTAATGGATATCCATTGATATTTCTATATTCATCAATGAATATATCTCCCAAACCATCAATAGGTTTTCCAGAACCATTAAACATACGACCTAATATTTCTTTAGATAAACCAATCTCAACAGGTTTACCAAAAAATCTTGATGTTGTGTTACGTAATGATATATCATGTGTACCCTCAAAGACTTGAATGGCGACTCGTTCACCATCAATTTGAACCACTCGACCGTGTCTAGAAGGTTTACCATGAATTTTTATCTCAACCATTTCTTCGTAGCCAACATCTTTAACATTATCTAAGAAGATGAGTGGTCCAGAAATTTCATCTAAACCTACAAATTGCTTAATCATGTTAGCCTCCTTAATCGATTGAACGAATGACGTCATTCACATCGTGAATGTATGCTTCAAATTGCTCAAGCGCGTCATTACTCACATCATATTTCATTTTTATGATACGATCAAAAATCCCGGTTTCTTTAAGTACTTGAATCGATTTTCCTTGATTAACATATTCTAAGCTTTGTTCATACATATAATTGATGATACGCATCATTTCATACTGTTTAGACATTGGAACATAAGTGTCTTCTGGATGAAAAGCATTTTGCTGTAAAAAGCCGATACGAATGACTCGTCCCAGTTCAATAATCAGTTTTTGGTCATCAGGTAAAACATCTGATCCAATAAGTTTAACAATTTCTAAGAGTTTCGTTTCTTCAGCTAAAAGCATGACAATCCGTTTTCTTAAATCAATAAACGATGGGTTCACATGGTCTCTATACCAAGGCTCTAAATCTGTGATGTAATCAGAATAACTTTGAGTCCAGTTAATGGCTGCATAATGTCTTGCATAAGCAAGTTGTTTATCTAATGCCCAGAAGCTTCTCACAAAGCGTTTCGTATTTTGAGTTACAGGTTCTGAAAAATCGGCACCTTGAGGCGATACTGCACCGATAATTGACACGGATCCTTCGTGACCAGAAAGGGTATTAACATAACATGCACGTTCATAAAACTGAGAAATCCTTGACGGTAAATAAGCTGGAAAACCTTCCTCTGCAGGCATTTCTTCTAAACGTCCACTAATTTCACGTAACGCTTCAGCCCAACGTGAAGTTGAATCAGCCATCACTGCAACATGATATCCCATGTCACGGTAATATTCAGCAATTGTCACACCCGTATATATGCTTGCTTCTCTCGCAGCAACAGGCATGTTTGATGTATTGGCGATTAAAATCGTTCTTTCTAGTAATGGTTTATTTGATATTGGATCGATAAGTTCACTAAATTCTTCAAGGACTTGTGTCATTTCATTACCTCGTTCACCACAACCGACATAAACAATCACATCAGCATCACACCATTTAGCAAGCTGATGTTGCATCATCGTTTTACCCGTACCAAAACCACCAGGTACTGCTGCAGTACCACCTTTTGCGATTGGAAATAATGTATCAATCACACGTTGACCACTAATCAACGGAACATGGAGTTCTTTACGTTTAGACACAGGTCGAGGCGTTTTAATTGGCCATTTTTGAACTAAGGTCAGCGGTGTAATCACACCGTCATGCTTAATTTCTAACAATGTTTCATTAACGGTATATGACCCTGATGCTTTTGCCATCGTGACTACACCTTCAATGTGAGGTGGAATCATCATACGATGTTCAATGCGTGATGTTTCTTGTGTTGTTGCAAAAATCATTCCTGGAGTAACAATATCACCTGTTTTGACAAGGACATTAACATCCCATCGTTTTGCTTGGTCTAGAGGATATTCTTGAGAACCAGAAGGGATGAAATTACCTTCTTTTTCACGAATTGACTCTAATGGTCTTTCAATACCATCATATATATTAGACATGAGGCCTGGACCTAAAATCACAGAAATTGATTCACCAGTTGGATAAACCGGATCTCCTTGTTTGAGTCCAGTAGTGTCTTCATAAACTTGAATAACCGTTGCTTTTTTATTGATTTGAATCACTTCACCAATAAGTTTTTCGTGTCCAACATATACCATTTCTAACATTCTAAAAGAAGATGTATTAGATACTTTTACAACCGGACCATTAATGGCGTGGATGACGTTTGTTTGCATATAATCTCCTTATCGAATAAATAGTTTAGAGGATTGTCTAAACTGTTGACGTTGTTCATGTAAGATGGTATCGAACGTTTCATCAAATTCAGCTTTACTCTCAACAATATCAACTAAAAAACCACCGATTTCAATACTTGAATCCGTTTGAAGTGTGTAGGATTGTTTAACATGAGTTTCAATGACCTCTTTTATAACTTTATCACTTGGATGAAAATAAAATATAAATGAATGATCTTGATATTGTTTAACAATGTTTTGTATTTTATTTTGCATGAGTGACTGATATGCTTTTGTCTTTTTAAACGCAATCATTTTTTCTTTTACGGCATCAAAAACAACATCGACCATATGATTTCGTTCTCTAATTAGTTCTGCATCATACTCAGTACCGATGTGATTCATTTTTTCTTGAAAAACGACATTCACCTCTCTAAGAGCACGTGATCGTTCAAGCATATGTTTGACACGCAGTTCCTCTTTGACTTTTGTCATTTCACGTTTATAAATATTGTGAATGTCATCTTTCAAAGCATCAATTTTACTTTGAGCTTCAGCTTGCATGGCTGATTGAAAATAGCGTTTTAATTGGTCTTCATTATAATAAGCCATGTTACCCTCACAATTTAATTCCAATGGCTTCACTGACGTAAGTATCTATCGCTGCACCGATATCTGTAGTCATGTGTCGATCAGGAATTTCTAATATAATCTGTCTTGATTTTGTTAGTTTATGCTCAGAGATAATGTCTGGTGCGAGTTCAATGAGTTTTGTCGTCACTAAAATCACACCAATCGAAGGATTATCCATGGCAGTTTTTAATGTATTGAGAAACTCATTTTTTTGATGTACCACAACACCGTCAATTCCAATAAGTCTCATACCGACGAGTGTGTCAACATTATCACTAATTAAATAAAATGTCATTATAATTGGTTCATAATAAGAATTGAAATTAATAGACCGTATATGGCAACACCTTCACCTAATGCAACAAAGATGAGTGATTTACCAAAGTTTTTATCATTTTCTGAAAATGCACCAATCGCAGCAGGTGCAGCAGCAGCAACTGCAATTCCGGCACCGAGTGCTGATAAACCAGTCGATAATGCAGCACTTAAAAATCCTAAGCCTTGAGCAAGTGTTCCAGTAATAGAATCAACAACCGTTTCTTCAACACCAAAGACATCTTGTTTTACAAATAATTGAATGACGAAGATCAGTGCTATGACTGTAAAAAATCCAATGATGTGTTGTGTCAATCCTCGTTTTGCGGCTGCTTGAGTTGCTTTGCCTGAAAAGACCTTCACTAAGGGAATTAAAATGAGTGCAATTAATATTGCAGGTAAAATAAAATCTAAAAATGTTAACATAATGTTTCCTCCATTATTTTATGCTGAAAGGGTGAAATGCAATACCATTTCCCTCATAATATCTTGAAAATAATTCATAAAACTGTAATCTTAAAACTTGAATTCCAACAATCATACCTTCTAATCCCATCACAAAGATATTTCCTAAAATCAGTACGACAATGGATCCACTACCTCCAACCATGTTCATTAAAGAGGTTACAACGAGCATCATACCGGCATGTGATAATACGAATCCACCTACTCTTAAGAAGCTCATTGTATTGGTGACATAAGACAAGACGATTTCAAATAATTCAAAGAAACCTTCAACCATGAATCCACCGATTCCGGTCGGGAACATCTTATGTCCATGTGCTTTTCTTTCAAAAGGTTCTTTTAAGAAAATCATCATAAATGGTATTACAACAAATGGAACGGTAAATAATGGTGTTAATATATTGATTTGAAATCCAACAGATAGTGCAAGTGCACTAATCACAAACCCATAAAACAACATACCGGCAATTCCATTGTGAGAGAAGATGACGTCAACCCATGAACGCTTTTTAATTTGAATGATAATATTTAGTGTCATTGATATCAAAATAAGAAATACACCAATTGCAATGGCTGAAATTAATAAGGTCATCGTAAAATCAGCATCCATGACATGAATGGGTTTATCAGATAAACCAAGTATAT
Source organism: Acholeplasmataceae bacterium (assembly GCA_049439405.1). GTDB lineage: Bacteria > Bacillota_I > Bacilli_A > Acholeplasmatales > Acholeplasmataceae > UBA8290. The sequence goes on from JBMTKL010000056.1 coordinate 4,972, forward strand.
TTGTGTAAAATGGAATTAAAATCTCTTCATTTCCAAATAGAGATCCATAGAGTAATCCAAATAGTGCAGAGACGAGTCCAATTCTTACACCAATTGCACCCAGTAGATTACCCGAACGCCTATAGATAAGCCATCCGATTAGTGCAAGAACTAATCCTTGACCTAGATCACCAAACATCATGCCAAAGAGCAGAGCATAACTCCAAGCGACAAATGGTGTCGGATCTAAATCTTTGTAAGATGGCAATCCATACATGCTGACAAATATACTAAATGGAGATGAAAACCAACCATTTTTCAATTTAGTAGGCACTTGAATCCGTTTATCAGTATCTGCTTCATTAACTTCAATATCTATGTCTTCAAAATCTTTGAAACAGGTCTTAACATTTTCAATGTCATTGAGTTCAACAAACATTGACATTTGAAATTTATCACCAAGTCCAACGACATATTTT
>JBMTKL010000057.1:0-5288 GCA_049439405.1 Acholeplasmataceae bacterium
TGATTTATTTCAAACTGAACAAAAAAACCTTTTAGTTAAGCAAGTATTTGACGATACAAATACGAGAAAAAAGTTAGAAGCAATCATTCATCCATTCGTTTTTGAAGCCATTGAAAAATATTTGACAACACACGATGATCATGTCATTATTGATATGCCACTGCTTTTTGAAGTTGGATATGAATCAAAGTGTGATGCTGTCATCCTCGTTACGATTGATGAAACGATCCAAATAGATAGATTATCAAAACGAGGACTCAATGATGAGAATGCTCTAAAAAGAATTAAAGCGCAACTCCCACAACATGAAAAGATGGCAAAAACAAAGTATCATGTTGATGGTACATTAAATAAAAAGTTATTTAAAAAACAACTAAAACACATATTAGAAGCCATCATATCAGGTGAAAAAATATAAGGTTTTTGCATCATTTGATTTATCCACGCATAACTATAAAGTATTGAATTTACTTTACCTACCACTCATGGGTTTAAATGCATTTAGTTTATATACAACGCTTTATGCATGGACATATCAGATGCAACATCAACAACTTGATCTTGAAACGCTATGTAACCACCTCAATATGAAAGAGGCGGATGTTTTGACGTCACGTCAAATTCTTGAAGCATTTGATTTACTAAATACGTATGCTGATAATAATACGATGATTATTAAACTAAAGAAACCGTTGACTCCAAAACAGTTTTTATCCGATACCATTTTTGGGGCATATTATCAATCTGAATTAGGCCAAAAACATCTTGAACTCATGATTCAGCAGTTCGAAATTAAAGTGCCTGAAGTCCATGATATGAATAATATTTCGATGGCTTTTGATGATGTCTTTCAATTTAAAACCCGCGATAAATTAAATATTCAACAATCACTCTATGAAAACGGTGGAGACAAACGCTCTAGAATAGAGTCAGAACTTCCATACGATGCATGGTTTCAATCATTACCGAAACGCTATCAAAAACCACCATTACTTAGACCATCTATTAAACAAACGATTGAAAACATTGCCTTTGTATATGCATACTCACTTGATGATTTGACGAACATCATTAAACGTTTAGAGGTAAAAAATTTATCTTCCAAGGAAGCCATTAATTTACAAGCGAGACTGTATTTTGAAGAGACTAAACAGGCACTTGATGTCGATAAAAAAGAAGTTGTCGTTGAAGATAAACTCTCTTCAGTGTCACCGCTTTATATTATTAAAAAATACGTGAAAACAAATACCTACGGTTATGCACTTGAAACAGTCTCCGCACTGATGGAAAGAAACCATGTGGATATGGGAATCATTAATACCCTCATATTATTTGTGATAAAAAGAAAAGATGGCGTTTTGCCGCATATTAATTATTTAGAAAAAATATTAAATGATTGGCTTAATAGAGGTGTCAAAACAACTGCAGATGCGACTAAAATTGTGTCTCAATTGGAAACCAACTATACGCATAAACCTAAACAGAAAAAACGTTCTGTTGAACCAGATTGGTTTGAAGATTATATGAAAGAATTAGATAACGTGAAGGAAGCAGTATGACATTAAAACAAATGCGTGAAGTGATAGAAAAAGATCATGAAACAGCATCTTTAAACATCCTTGATTGTGACGTAATCAAAGTGTATCAATATCTTCAAGATAGAGATAGTCATACATTACGTGATGGCTACAGACCTATTTTAAAAACGAAGCCTTATGTTGAGGTTGTTTACGTACCTACAGACAAACAAAAACGATTAGAACAGCAACTTAAAATTCAAGATCACTTATCACTTTTTGATAGTGAAACGTTTATGCAAGACGCTTATATGGACGATGTCTATAAAACCACTGAAGCAAGACAACAAACATTGATCTTAGCGAAAGCATTTATCGAAACATATGATGGTAAAACGTTTAAAAAAGGGTTATACTTATATGGGAAATATGGAAGTGGAAAAAGTTATTTACTCTCTGCGATTGCGAAAGAATTAGCATATAAAGGGTTTAGTGTGATTTTTGCATATATGCCAGATATTTCAAGAGGAATTAAACAAGGCATGTCAGAAGGAACACTTGAAAAACGGATCAATATATTAAAACAAACAGACATTATTGTCTTAGATGATTTAGGTGCAGAGTATGTGTCTGGATGGTTTAGAGACGAAGTGCTGATGCCAATTATTCAATATAGACAAAGTGCAGGGTTACCTATTTTTGCAAGTTCAAATTATAATATCAAAGAATTAACACAAGTATTAGCCGAATCTAATACACAAACAGAGGCCATTAAAGCGGCAAGGTTGACAAAAAGACTCATTCAATTGATGGACATTGTCAATCTCGTTTAATGGTATGAAATCAATAAAAAACATGCTATAATATTAGTGTTTTATACATCGTATAAGACACTTTTTTATTGAAATGAGGATACATAAATGATTATTACATTTCCAGACGGTTCAACAAAATCTTATCAATCCGGAACAACTGCGTTTGATATTGCATCAGGCATTTCAACATCGCTTGCAAAACAAGCTGTTGGGGCAAAGGTCAATGATGAATTTGTTGAATTAACAAGACCTCTCAAAGAAGATGCAACACTAGCGATTATTACTAAAAAAGACGAAGATGCGCTTTATTTTTTAAGACATTCTAGTGCACACCTGATGGCACAAGCGATTTTAAGTCTTTATCCAAATGCTCATTTTGGCGTCGGACCAGTCATTAGTGAAGGATTTTATTATGATGTGGATGTTGACGGTGTTGCATTAAATGACGAAGATCTAGAAAAAATAGAGAAAAAAATGATGGAACTTAGCGTGAAAAGCTTTGACATCGTAAGAGAAGAAGTTAGTTATGAAGCAGCTCTATCTATTTTTGTACACGATCCATATAAGTTAGAAATCATTGAACAATATAAAAACACGCAATTATCTGTTTACAGACAAGGTGATTTTGTAGATTTATGTCGCGGTGGTCATGTCAATAATACATCAATCATTAAACATGTGAAGTTACTCTCTTTAGCGGGTGCTTATTGGCGTGGTGATTCTTCAAATAAAATGTTGACTAGAATTTATGGAACAAGTTTCTTTTCTAAAGAAGCACTTAATGATTATCTAAACTTATTAGAAGAAAGAAAAGCAAGAGATCACCGTAAAATAGGTAAAGCACTCAATTTATTTATGACAAGTAAAGATTCTGGTGCTGGACTTCCTTTTTGGTTACCTAAAGGTGCAACAGTCAGACGTGTGATTGAAAGATATATTACAGACAAAGAACTCGAACTCGGTTATGAACATGTTTATACACCAGTTTTAGGAAATGTTGAATTATATAAAACCTCTGGTCATTGGGATCATTATCATGATGATATGTTTCCTCCAATGGACTTAGGTGATGGCGAAATGCTTGTCTTAAGACCCATGAATTGTCCTCACCATATGGTGCTTTATAAACAACAAAAACATAGTTACCGTGAATTACCTATTAGAATCGCTGAACTTGGTATGATGCATCGTTATGAGAAGAGCGGAGCTTTATCAGGATTACAACGTGTACGTGAAATGACACTTAATGATGCACATATTTTTGTTAGACCAGATCAAATCAAAGAAGAATTTAAACGCGTCGCACACTTATTATTTGATGTGTATGATGATTTTAATATTACGGATTTTACATGCCGTTTAAGTTACCGTGATCCTTTGAATAAAGAAAAGTATTTTCCAGACGATCAAATGTGGCAAAAAGCTGAAGCGATGCTTAAAGAAGCGATGGATGAACTTGATATCGAATATTTTGAAGCGACTGGAGAAGCAGCTTTTTATGGTCCTAAGCTAGATGTACAAGTTAAAACGGCTTTAGGTAACGAAGAAACGTTATCAACGATTCAATTAGATTTCTTATTGCCTGAACGCTTTGAATTAGAATATGTTGGAGAAGATGGTCAACCACATAGACCTGTGGTCATTCATCGTGGAATTGTTTCAACGATGGAACGGTTTGTTGCCTATTTAATCGAAGAATATAAAGGTGCTTTTCCATTTTGGTTAGCACCAACTCAAATTGCAGTGATTCCTGTCAATGAATCGATTCACAGTGACTATGCAAGACAAGTCTTAAAAGCACTTAAAGGATTTAGAGTTGAATATGATGATCGCAATGAAAAAATGGGATATAAAATTCGTTCAGCGCAAACACTCAAAATCCCATATACCCTTGTTTTAGGGGATCAAGAAATGCAAGAGGGTACAGTAACATTTAGACGCTACGGTCAAAAAGAACAACATACTGTATCATTAGATGCTTTTATTGAAATGATTAAGGAGTAAATATGTTAGTTGTCAATCAAGTCACCATGGCTTATGGTGACTTTGTTGCTGTTAAAGATGTATCATTCACCATTAAGCCAGGTGAAATATTTGGATTATTAGGGACCAACGGTGCCGGAAAAACCACGACATTTAGAATGATTATGGGTTTATTAAAACCGAAGTCAGGGAATGTGTCTTATTTTGGTGAATCTGTTGGATATGAGCATGTCAATACGATCGGGTATATGATTGAAGAAAGGTCACTACTCACAAAGATCACAGTGAAAGACCTTATTTTGTATTTTGGACAGCTCAAAGAAATGAAAAAAGAGGTTATTTTATCACGTTTAGATTATTGGTTAAAGCGCTTTGATATAGAATCCTATAAACATAAAAAGATTAAAGAATTATCCAAAGGGAATCAACAAAAAATACAATTTATTGCATCAGTGATAAATAATCCTAAATTACTCATTTTAGATGAACCTTTTAGCGGGTTAGATCCAATCAATACGATGTTATTTGTCGAAGCGATCCGTGATTTTCAAAAAGAAGGCACGATGGTCATTTTTTCATCACATCAACTTGATCAAGTTGAAACGTTTTGTGAGAACATTGTTGTGTTAGAGAAAGGTGAAGTTATTTTAGAAGGCCCCATTAAAGCAATAAAAAAAGCATATCAAAAACTCAATATAAAAGTGATTGCACAAGGATTAGACATGACTAAAATTCAGGCCATTGAAGGTGTGCTAAATATTGCTGAAGAAGGACATGCAATCATCATCAAAGTTGCTTCCGAAAAAGCTGTTAAAGATGTATTTAATGAGGTCTCAAAAGCAAATCATGTGATGACTTTTGATGTCATGGAACCCCCTTTATCTGAAATATTTATTAGTAAAGTGACAGGTAAGACTTATGAATAAATTAAAATTTTTGTGAAATAATTTAAAATCAAAACCGCAAACAAATA
>JBMTKL010000058.1:0-5229 GCA_049439405.1 Acholeplasmataceae bacterium
GGACAAGGGATTCATATGTTTGTCATTGAACTTAAAAAACCTTTGAATCAAACCTTTCCTCGTATGACAGATGAAGGTATTTTAGATTTGAAAACATTTGATTGGATTATGGATGATATGAATTACGGAATTGCACCTAATATTCCTTATTTTTTACCAACTTTACTTGAATCAGGAAGACATCATATTCATTGTATCTTTAAAGATGAGACATTAGTAGAAGTGGATATTCAACCGCTATGATTTGGATTTATGGATTGCTCATATTAAGTGTTCTAATCATTTCATTCATGTTTTTAATGAAAATAACCGTCATTAACAAGATTAAATCAGAGTTAGGTTTACAAAGACATGATCAGCATGTGATGATTGATAAAAGACCATTTGAATTGGTCATTTTAAATGTACCTCATCAATCATCACTATATGTTAACAGTCCTCAAGCGATTGAAATTAGAGGTAAAGCATCAGAGGTTAAATTTTTTGATTTGAAAAAAGGATATCTCTTTGTCATTTATCCGAGTCAAGAAAATTTATTTGTTGCCATCAATGAAAATGAAGTACGTTTTTTTGAGGATATGGAACACATACACGGATCATATTTCATAAGAAGACATCACATTAAAACGTTTTTTAAGGAGTACATAACATGATTGATTACATTACAAAAAAACAACTCAATGCACATCATTGTTATGTATGTGGCACGAAAGATGAAGAAGGATTGCATGCTTCTTTTTATGAGTTAAAGTCTGATCGATTGCTTGCGGTGTATCATCCAAAACCTGCTCATGGAGGATATCCTGAAGTTTTGCATGGTGGCGTCACATCATCTTTGTTAGATGAAGTAATGGCGAGAAGTTATCAAATCAATCATGATGATCCATGGGGAATGACCGCGGATTTAAAGGTGAGATATTTAAAAAAAGTTCCGATGATTGATACATTATATGCAGTTGGATGGGTTATAGAAGATAAATCAAGAATGTTTTATGCTCAAGGATACATCACTGATGGAAAAACCATATTTGCAACAAGTGAAGCATCATATATGAAAGTCTATGTCAAAGAGAAACTCAACCAAGTAGGATGGGAGATGGTTGAAGAGCCAAACATCATGACACAGGTGGAGTTGCCTCGATGAGTATACTCAATGTCGATGGTGTGTCATTCACTTTTTCTGGAGATCCGCTTTTAAAAGAAGCATCCATGCGTTTATTCATAGACGATCATGCGGTACTTGTTGGTCCTAATGGTCATGGTAAATCAACATTGATGAGACTCATAGCAAAAGAACTCAATCCAGATTCTGGACGCATCACATGGCTACCACATATCGCTGTAGGATATCTCGATCAATTTTTAACATTAAATCCCAATCTTGTTGTCCAAGATTACATCATTGATGTTTTTAAACCATTATTCGATTTAGAAAAACAAATGATTGAACTTTATGAAAAAGCGTCACACGATGGACCTGACCAAATGAATTTTATTCATTATGCTCAAGATATTAGTGAACAACTTGAAGAGAGAGAATTTTATCATATTAAATCTAAACTGGATAATGTGATTGGTGGATTAGGCTTATCTTCGTATGTCCTTAGCCAAACACTTGATACGTTATCTGGTGGTATGAAGATGAAAGTGATGCTCGCCAAATTATTGCTTCAAGACCTTGATGTATTGCTTCTTGATGAACCAACAAACTTTTTAGATATCACACATATTGATTTTTTAGCAGACTATTTAAACAATTTTGATCGTGCTTTTTTAGTGATTAGTCACGATGAAAGGTTTTTACATATGATTGCAAAAACGGTATTCGCGATTGAATCTAAAAAGATTGAAAAATACAAAGGAACCTATGACTATTACCTAAAAGAAAGAGATTTGCGATACGGTCAGCTAGTCAAAGCACATCAAACACAACAGCAAAAAATTAAAAAAGAAGAAGTATTTATTCAGAAGAATATTGTGAGAGCTTCAACAACAAAGCGTGCACAAAGTCGACGTAAATTACTTGAAAAAATTGTTAGAATTGATAAACCTAATATAAAAAAAACATATACATTTGATTTTCCTTTTAGTTATCGAACAGGCGATATTGTAGTATCCTCTGACCAACTACTAATTGGGTATGGTACCCCTTTACTTGAACCTTTAGATATTGAAATTAGAAGAGGACAAAAAGTAGCTATTACAGGTAAAAACGGGATTGGGAAGACGACCCTAATTAAAACACTACTCAAAGATATTGATCATTTAGATGGAACATTTCATTGGATTGACACCGTCGATATTGCGTATTTTTCACAATTGCAGTCATTTTCAGATGATATTACTGCATATTCTCATATGCGTGCGTATTATGAAGATGTAGACGATAAATTTATTTATACTCAACTAGGAAGTTATGGTATTACATACGATATGTCGCATCGACCACTCAAAACATTATCTGGTGGTGAACAAACGAAAGTAAGACTTTCTGTTTTAAAAAAGCAAAAAAGTAATGTTTTAATTTTAGATGAACCAACGAATCATTTAGATGAGTCAGCGAAAGAAGCTTTAAAAGATGCAATGATTGCTTACAAAGGTACATTAATATTAGTCACACATGAACCAGATATTTATGAAGGTGTGTGTGATGAAGTTATAGAATTATATACATAGGAGTCTATATGATAAAAAAACAAACACGAGTTGGTGAGGTGTCATTCATCACTTTAGAAAATGAATATTTAAAAGTGGAACTCGCGAGTTATGGAGCGTCGCTTTTTCATCTTTATGTTAAGACGCCGATTGGATTAAAAGAAGTTTCTGTTCAGCCTAATGACATCGATGAATTTTTGACCTCAGATTATTATTACGGCAAAACAGTAGGAAGGACTGCAGGGAGAATTTTTGGACCAACGTATGATATTGATGACGTCACATACTTTTTAAATGAAGAAGTATTACTGCATAGTGGTGAAGGAGGATTTTCTTTTAAGCACTTTGATATCTTAGAGTTTCATCAAGAAAAAGTCATTTTCCAAGCTGTATCATATGAAGATGAGGGTCCTTATGATGGCGTGCTAACACTACAAGCAAGTTATGAGTTAAAAGGTAATACGCTTATCATGGGTCATCGCGCGCAAACAACGATGCCGACACTTTGTAATATCACAAATCATGTGTATTTGAATTTAGATCAACAAAAGACGATAAGAAACCAAAACATCACCATTGATAGCGATACGTATTTACATATCGATGATCAAAACAAAGTGATGTATGTTTCAGATGTATCAAACTCCCCTTTTGACTTTAGACAATCCACTCCTTTTGCAGGTCATTTAGACAACATGATGGATACATCATTTAAAGGGTTTGATCATACCTTTTTATTGAATGAAAACAAAAAGTTGATTGTGTCATCCGACACCATCAAAATGACGTTAGAAACATCGTATCCAGCAGTTGTTTTATATACACATAATAAAGTTTCACCACATGAACTCATCCATGAAAAAATAAATGATAATAGACATATTGCATTTACTGTTGAATGTCAATTTGAACCAGGTGGTGTTCAAGTAGAAGGACTTAATGCAGCGATTTTAAGACCTGGTGAAACCTACGAACACTTTATTGCATTAGAATTTGAAAGTTAACATAAACATTGCTGCGTTGAACTTTATGTTTTCTTAAAAGAAATCAATAAAATATCCATAGCGATTGCTCTATATTTTTGTTATCTTTTTTTAATTGCATTCAAAAGGGTTTTATGATAATATATGTAAGACTTTGAAGGAGTGAAATATTTATGCGTGATTTAGTAAAATTAGTATGTACAGAATGCGGAAGTGAAAACTACCACACATCTAAAAACAAGAAATTACATCCAGAACGTATGGAAGTAAAAAAATATTGTCCAAAATCTCGTACATATACTGTACACAAAGAAAAAAAATAAGCGATTTTATAATCGTTTTTTTTCTATGATTAAAACCTTTATTGGATTAACTTCTTCAAATACATATGTATGGTGTAGACATCAAAAGTGTATTCTCATAGACCCATCTGATCATTTAGATGAAATTCATGCGACGTTAGAAGGGTATCAATTAGAATATATCGTTTTAACGCATGCCCATGCTGATCATATGCATTTATTAGATCAGTTCGATGTCCCCATTTATTTGCATGAAAAGGATTTTGCACTACTTGAAAAACCTGGACATATTGGATATTTAAAAGGATTTCCCTATCAGTTAAACACATTAAACTTCAAAAAGATGCCAGAACAGCTCTCGTTGAGTGATATCATTATCGACGTGATTCATACACCCGGACATAGCCCGGGATCAGTGTGTTTATATTATCAAGATATACTTATTGCTGGAGACACGATATTTAAAGAATCAATTGGTCGAACCGATTTATTTTTAGGATCATATGATCAATTAAAAAAAAGTATTGTGTCGTTAATGAAACTCCCAATGGTGACAAAGATTTATCCTGGACATGGAGCAAAAACAACGATACGTCACGAAAAATCACATAATTTATTTGTCACTAAATGGCTTAAATAAGAGATGTATTTGAATACATCTTTTTTATTTATGATTCAATAGCAGTTGACACTTGACAGTGCCAATTCAATGATATACAATAGAGTTGGCACAAAGATTATTCAAGTGCTAATATGAGGTGTTAAGATGTTAACAAGTAGACAAAAGTTAATCTTGAAAGCGATTATAGAAGAATACGTAAGAACCGCAACACCCATTGGATCTAAATCACTGACTGAATTACCTTATTTACATTTTTCATCTGCAACACTTAGATATGATATGGCAGAACTAGAACGTTTAGGGTATTTAGAAAAAACGCATACCTCAAGTGGAAGAGTACCTTCAGAAATCGGATATAAATATTACGTTGACCATTTAGTGACCAGAGATTCTGATGTGCAATCATCTTTCCCGATGATTGATACTTTGATTGAGGCAAACGCACTGAAACGTGATCAAGCTATAGAGGAAGCCATTAAACTTTTATCTAATTTAACCAATTACACAGCAATGGCGGTTGGTCCGAAGTCTAATGATAAATTAACCATAAAAAAAGTTGATTTTATTCCTTTGACAGAAACTGAAGCAACGATTTTAATTGTTACAAATCAAGGCCATGTAGAGCATCAAACCATTCAGCTTCCTGAAAATATCTCAATGAAGCATG
>JBMTKL010000059.1:0-5118 GCA_049439405.1 Acholeplasmataceae bacterium
TGAAGCGAACTTCAGACTTGTTGTCTCGATTGCAAAAAAATATACTAACCGTGGGTTATTATTTTTAGATCTGATTCAAGAAGGTAATATGGGTCTCATGCGTGCCGTGGATAAATTCAATCATGAAAAAGGATTTAAGTTTTCAACCTATGCGACATGGTGGATTCGTCAAGCCATAACACGTGCCGTTGCAGATCAAGCAAGAACCATTCGTATACCAGTTCATATGGTTGAAACCATTAATAAAATGATCCGAATTCAAAGACAGCTTGTACAAGAACTCGGTCGTGATCCATCTGTTGAAGAAATAGCAGAAAAAATGGGGATTACACCCGAAAAAGTTCAAAATATCCAACGTATTGCGAAAGAACCTATTTCATTAGAAGCACATGTTGGTGAAGAAGAAGATTCATCACTTGGAGATTTTATTAGTGATCCTAATGCACTCACACCACATGAGTTTATGCTCAAAGAAATGGTCAATCAAACCCTTGATGAAGTTCTTGAAACACTCACAGATCGTGAAGAAAAAGTGTTAAGGTTAAGATACGGTTTATTTGATGGGAAGAATCATACTTTAGAAGAAGTTGGTCGTGAGTTTGGAGTGACAAGAGAACGGATTAGACAAATTGAAGCCAAAGCACTTAGAAAATTAAGAAGTCCATCTAGACAAAACAAATTACGCGAATTTTATTATGGCAAAAAATAAGCGTCTCATGGCACTTGCTGAAGCAATCAAAGGATATGATACAGCAATTGACATCGGAACTGATCATGGGTATGTGTTGAAATATGCACTTGATCACAACTATATAAAGAAAGGAATTGCTGCAGATATTGCAGAACAACCTTTAGCACTAGCAAGAAAAAACTTAGAAGGCTATCCTGTAACGTTTTACTTATCGGATGGCTTTTTAAACGTTCAAGAGTCTTTTGATGTGGCAATTATTGCAGGTATGGGTGCTTACACAATATCCCATATAATCAAAGATGCACCGAAAGGTGATTTTGATATGATTTTAATGGCTCATGACCATCTAGACGATTTAAGAGCCTTTTTAAGCGGTAATGGGTATAACATCATCTATGAAAAGATTATCGAAGTGAAACGTTTTTATCACCTAATGAAGGTTGAAAGGCGTATAATGAGTTTAACGGAAAAACAACGTATTACGGGTTACCATGTCGTGATGGATCATGTAGCCGCGAAGTACATGCTTGAATCACATAAAAAAAGAGCCCTATATGCTGCTCGTGCAACAGGTGATCAAGCGATACAACTCAAAAAAGAAAGTGATTATTTTCTTGATATGTATGAGTCGTATCAAAAAGGAGTGTCACATCAATGAAAACCATCTTAAAATACTTAAAACCTTATAGACTGAACATTACTTTTATTTTTGTCTTAGTCGCAACGAGAGCAGTACTTGTCCTTATATTACCTCTTTTTCTAGGAAGATTACTTAATGAAGGGATAGGACTTGCCAATGAGGGGGTAGCCGATCCATCTAAGATATGGTTGTATGGATCATATATGATGATTGCTGCAGTCCTTAGTATCGTAATTACCATTGGTAGTGGCTATATGGAATCGAATATTTCTTCTAAGTTCGCGAAACAACTCAGAAGAGATTATTATGAAAAGGTGCAATCATTTTCATTATCTGAAATTGATGAATTTACGATTGGATCATTAATCACCAGATCAACCAATGATATTAGACAATTACAAATGGTGGTCAATTCACTACTTCGACTTATTATTTTACAGCCAGTATTTGCCGTTGGTGCGATTACATTTGCAATCATTCAACAACCAACACTTTCCATGGTCTTAATTGCATCGATATCAGCATTAATTTTTATGATCGCCATTGTATTTACCATTGTCTTACCACGATTTGAAAAAGTTCAAGAACTTGTTGATAAACTCAATCAAGTGATTCGTGAAAACTTAAATGGACTTAGAGTGGTAAGAGCATATAACACACAAGAGAAACAAGAACAAAAAGTGATTGATGCTGCCAAAGCATCAAGAGATTTAAATGTTTTTGTCAATAGAGTATTATCTGTCATGTTTCCATTTATGGCGATTGTCATGGGTGTCACATCAGTAGTAGTTGTCTATTTAGGAAATGAATACTTTATTGGTGTCGTTGACGGGTTTGATCCAGGGAAACTTGTCGCCCTTCAGCAATATTCGATGCAAGCCATTCTAGCGTTTATGTTTTTATCCTTTACATTTATTATGATTCCTCGAGCACTTATTTCAGCAAGACGTGTAAGTGAAGTCTTAAACAAAGAAGTCGCCATTTCAGATCCAGTGAACCCTAAACCTGTCAATCCTAAAGGATTAGGACATATTGTTTTTGACAATGTATCATTTAAATACGTTGATGCACCTCAAGCGATATTATAAAATTTAAATTTCTCAATCCCTGAAGTAAAAACGACTGCATTTATTGGATCAACAGGGTCTGGTAAATCAACTTTGATCAATTTAATTCCAAGATTTTATGATGTGAGTGAAGGATCTATTAGCATCGATGGTGTGAATGTGAAAGACTTAACACAAGAAGACTTACATGGTTTGATTGGATATGTCCCACAACAAGGGATATTGTTTTCAGGGTCTATTAGAGATAACATTTTATTTGGTGCGGATCGTAATGATGAAGACACATTAGTAACATCTGCTAAAATCTCACAAGCTCATGATTTCATCACAAGCTTTGAAGGTGGATATGATTATGATATTGCGCAAGGTGGTAAAAATGTTTCAGGTGGACAAAGACAACGATTATCAATCGCAAGAGCCATTGCCAAAAAACCTTTAATCTTTATTTTTGATGATTCATTCTCTGCACTGGATTATCAAACCGATCGACGCTTACGTGGTCAACTCAATGCACAAGTGAAGGGCACGAAAATTATTGTTGCACAACGTATTAATTCTATTAAAAACGCAGACCAAATTGTCGTGTTAGAAAAAGGCCAAATTGCTGGTATTGGGACGCATGATGAACTCATGAAGTCATCTAAGGTCTACCAAGAAATTGCATATTCACAATTATCTAAGGAGGAACTTGAACGATGAACAAGCCTGTAAAAAAACCAGAAAAGTCCTCTAGATCGATGGGGTTTCACCGTGGTGGGTATATCGAAAAGCCTCAAAACTTTAAAAAGACCATGGGTAAACTATACACCTACATTAAACCGTTTATCCCTCAAATCGCGTTATCTGCACTGATGTCAGTCATTGCATCACTTCTTACTGTGGTGGCACCATGGTTACTTGGATTAATGACCACTGAAATTGCAGATGCTTATTTAGCAAATAGAGAAGTATCACTTGTATCTGTCGTATTTGGATTAGAATTTAGTTTTTTATCTTTAGTTTTTATTACTTTACTTGGGTATTCTTTATCAGGATTATTTAATTACTTATCAGCATTTATTTTAATTGGAATGACACAAAATCTCACGTATGAGATGAGACAAGAAATTGCTGAAAAGTTAAATCGTCTTCCTTTATCTTATTATGATAAACAATCATTTGGTGACGTTTTGGGTCGTTCAACGAACGATGTTGAAACCATTTCTCAAACGCTCAATCAAAGTTTATCTGAAGTCTTTAGAGCCATAACGTTGCTTTTAGGTGTTATTATCATTATGTTTGTTTTAAACTGGATATTAGCCTCTGTTGTATTAATGACATCCGTATTAAGTTTTATTATTGCGAGATGGTTTGTTAAGCTCTCTCAAAAATACTTTAGAAGCCAAGCGAAAGCAGTTGGTGATATGAGCGGTCATGTTGAAGAAATGTTTAATGGCCACCGAATTGTGAAAGTATTTAATCACCAACAAAAAGCATTAATGGAGTTTGATGGTATAAACGAAGACATTAGAAAATCAACGATGAAATCACAGTTTATTTCAGGGATTATGTTTCCAGTTCAATTTTTTATCGGAAACCTTGGGTATATATTAATTGCAGCCATTGGATCATTTTTAGTCATTGCTGGTAGTATTAAAGTCGGTCTTATTCAAACATTTATTGTGTATACAAGACAAATAAATCAACCGATTCAATCTCTGTCTGGGATTGCCGCAGTGCTTCAGTCAACCGCTGCAGCTGCAGAACGTATTTTTGATTTATTAGAAGCTGAAAATGAACCATCAGATGCACTCGATCACGCACAAATTAAAGACTTTAAAGGTCATGTTGTCTTTGATGATGTACATTTTAGTTATGTCGAAGGTACTGAAGTGATTAAAGGGTTTAGTGCGGATATTAAAGCAGGACAAACTGTCGCAATCGTTGGACCAACAGGTGGTGGTAAAACGACCATGGTTAATCTTCTCATGAGATTTTATGACATTAAAAAAGGTAAGATTTTAATCGATGGTGTCGACATTCAAACGATGTCTCGACGTGATGTCAGAGAACTTTTTGGAATGGTTTTACAAGATACGTGGTTATTTGAAGGAACGATTCACGATAATATTAATTACGGATCGACTGAAAAATCAGATGAAGAAGTGATTCAAGCTGCGAAACTCGCACAATCTCATCACTTTATAGAATCTCATCCAGGGGGTTATGATTTTGAACTCATGGAGGCTGGTGCCAACATCAGTCAAGGTCAACAACAGCTCATTACAATTAGTCGTGCGATGCTCGCAAATCGACCGATGCTCATCTTAGATGAAGCAACATCATCAGTAGATACAAGAACAGAAATACTCATTCAACAAGCCATGGATGAACTGATGGTCAGTAGAACAAGTTTCGTCATTGCTCACCGTTTATCAACCATTAAAAATGCTGATCTCATCTTAGTGATGAACTTAGGAAACATTGTTGAACAAGGAACCCATAAAGAGCTTCTTGAAAAAGATGGTTTTTATGCAAAATTATACAATGCACAATTTGAAGAGAATGATAATCCTAGCATCGCTTGATGCTAGGATTAAATCATGCTTTTCTTCTTTACAATCATCATAAGTTATGTTATCATTATAACGCTAATCAAGTTGTTTCAGTAGCTCAGCTGGATAGAGCAACAGCCTTCTAAGCTGTCGGTCGGGGGTTCGAATCCCTCCTGAAACGCCATT
>JBMTKL010000060.1:0-5064 GCA_049439405.1 Acholeplasmataceae bacterium
TCTCGTAAGCCATGTGCTTTCCTTCTTTTCTTCATGAGAGACCATATCGATCTTGTATCAATATCGACTTCACCAAATTTAATAAATATAATCATTTCTTCAACATATGCAACCATAAATGAAATGAGTGTCAAAGACACAAAAATCGTTGCATCCGTAAAGGTTGAAACAATTAATACTGCATAAACAAAGACTGCATTTAATCTTAAATGATTCGTATGTAACTGTATCGGCTTTTTAAATAAAATCGTAGATAATATAAAAGCCCCTAAATAAAAACACATAAATACTATTAATAAAACGAGATTAGATTCAATAACATATGGATATGCGTATGTAATAAAAAATAACGTTGAAAAATAAAATAATATATCAGCGACAGTATCTAAGATTTTACCTAGATGTGTCACTTGATTAAGCGCGCGCGCCAAAAATCCATCAAACCAATCGGTCGCACCTAGTAATATGTAACCAATAAGAAATTCAAGTTGTGTACCAATGAAAAAATATATATACAAAATAGGTAAAAAAATAATTCTAGAAGCACTTAAAACATTTGGAATATT
This sequence comes from Acholeplasmataceae bacterium, assembly GCA_049439405.1. Taxonomy (GTDB): domain Bacteria; phylum Bacillota_I; class Bacilli_A; order Acholeplasmatales; family Acholeplasmataceae; genus UBA8290. The sequence goes on from JBMTKL010000060.1 coordinate 567, forward strand.
CATGTTTTTTGACATCATTTTACCTCAAATATTTAAAAAAATTTTGAAGTTATTATATCACGCAACTTGATTTATGTCATATATTAAACTTTTTAACACTTATTCATTCATGTTGACTTCTTCTAATTCTTCATACATTTCCATGCTCGGGGCATACAAGGTTTGTCTTGATATATCATTCATAAAATCTAACGATATGTCCTCTAATAATTGATTGACTCTATCTCCATCAACATCTCCTGTTATTTCTAATATCCCCGTAAAAGGTGAATACATATACACCATGGCAAAATCATAATGTGTCGTTCCATTCACTTGGTATAAGTAGCTTTCAGTACTTGCCTCAACTAACTGATATAACCGCTCATTGTTAAAGCTAATTTCCCATGCACCACTTCTTAAAAACAACGCTGGAGTACTAAGCCCTTCTAATAATCGACTTAATTCAATGGACTCCACCCATGCATCTAATCCTATAATACCTTTAATACGATCATCTTTGAGTGCTGCAGAGACAATTCCACCACCACCAGTTGAATGACCAATAGCGATGATGGATGTTAAATCGAGTCGTCCATAAAATTCATGTGTTTCATCTTGATTCATCTGTTCTAAATAATCGATGGTCGATATCGTATCATCGCCATACACATTGACGAGTCTATTCGCGTAATCTAAGAAATCTGGTGTATCTTCTCTTAGTGGTAACGCTGCTTTATTTAAATACGCTACATCATCTTCAAATACTGTTGCTAATGACCCATACGTATGGTCAATTGCAACAGCAATATATCCTTGACTTGCATATTCCTCTGCTAAATCACTATGAAGATTTCTAAATCCACTCCAACCATGTGAAATAATCACGACAGGATAATCATCAATCGCATCATTAAGAGGTGCATCCTTAAAACTATTGGATCGGATTTCTATGGTCTGATCAAGTATAAATGAAGGCAGGCCCCAATCTTTAGTTAATGCTCTTGGGATATCTAATCCATCATCAAGCCACATTGAAGGTTTGTATCCTTGAATGGTTTGTGCGGGATACCACACCTGAATTTTAATTTTTCTGACATCATCAGGATCTTCAGTATATATTTCAAGTCTTTTTTCATCGGTTACTTCAAAGGTTTGTGTTCCGACTAAAAAGTCTCCGCTTATACTAGGCATGGAATATACAGGAAATCCATACGCTAATATCAACGTAATCACTGTAATAAAACCAGTCAAACCGATCGTGATGATGCGACCAATTTTATTAAGTGATATGATTTGTAATCTTGAGAATATTACCATGACATATAATACAAAAACAATCACGAATAACACTGAAAACTGCCATCTAAATCCATTCGTGACGATGACATAAAACAAGATGAATATATTAAAAACAATCACATACAAAAAACTTTTTTTGCTAATTTCTCCTACGTTTTTCATCATAATGATTGAAGATATCGCAGTTAATGCTAATAAAATCACAGATATGAACATATACTACCTCACTTCTTTTACTATACACCAAAGCTTTCATGTGGTATACAAAAAAAACTTAAAATACATGAATTCACAAAAAAAGCTGACTCGGTCAGCTTAAATATTTTTTGTGTATTTTCCTTCTTTTAACTTAAATCCCATCTTCATTAAATATCTGATGTGCTCTTTATTTTCAGTGATGACTTCAAATGTCTCATAACCAAGTTTTAAGAATATCTCACGTTGAGATGAAAAAACATAATCACCGATTTTAAAATCACGATATTTAGGAATGACATAATCAAGTGTTATGGTTAATGTGTTTGCATTGGCTTCCTTACAAATAAATAAGCCTGCTGGATTCATATCCCTTAACACATAAAACTTAATTGGCGCTTGTTTAATATCTTCCATCTGAATGTTACTATATGTTTGTATATCTGATTGATAAAACTGTAAAAACGCATCTAAGTATGCTTCATCATTAGAAATTGGAAGCACCTTTAAATAGGTTTTATTTGAGTAAATCGTAATCAGAAAATAAATGTCAATGATGGCAATTCCAAAATTCATAAAACTTGTTGGAACACTACCTATCAAATATCCATATATCCCAAATAAAATCGCCCCAAACAAATTAATCCATCTTAATTTCTTGATTGAACTCATTAATAAAGATACTAAAACAATAAATGATGCTGTATATCCTAACCAATTTAGTAACTCTGGACTCATATTTTTACCTCCATGGAAACATATTATAACATGACTTTTAATCAATTCAAACTTTTGATTTTTAAGTTTCTTTAAAAAGACGCAATGCTTTATTTATGGATTATGATGAGGTGAACAATGAAACAAAAAATAATAAAAGGACTTCTCGTTGGTGCTTTGTTAGGCACCATATGTATTGTCGGAGCATCTTTGAGAAGTAACGAACCACTCTCTGCTGTTTATTAAGGATCTTTTTGGTTTAACCATGTGATGATGGAATTATTTTTTGTAATGATTCCAGAAATGTCTCATTCACCTTTAAAGGTGGTTCGAGGCATTGTATAAGGGTTTTTGATTTCATTGATGTTTTATTCAGCCACAAACTTCAATGATGTCATAAGATTTTTAGCTGGCGCAGTTTGAGGTGTCATCTTAGAATATGTCATCGCAAAAAAATAAACACCTCATCTGAGGTAATTTTATTTGAATACCCATTTTTTCTGAACCATGTAACTGATCATAAATAAAGTTCCATCTACTCCGATTTTGACAACACTTAACAGTTTTATAAGTTGACCAATGATGTAAACAAACGTGACACTTAATAAAAATTGAATGATATCAACGATTCCGTATTTTCATGAATGTTTTTTATTCACAGATAAATAAAGAAACAATATATGCTTCTTTATTTATCTTCTTTGCGTATTAAAAGGGTTACTGTTTCAACGTGGTAGGTTTGACTAAACATATCAACAGGTGTCACTTTATTTATATGATATGTATCTTTGAGTTGTTTTAAATCTCTCGCAAGTGAACTTGGCTCACAAGAAATATAGACAAACTTTTTGGGTTTCATCACTTTCAACGCATCAATAAAAGGTTGTTGAAGTCCATCTCTAGGCGGATCAACAATCACGATATCATAAAGATCTTTGGTTTCTTTCATATACTCGGTGGCATCTACACATTTAAACGTTGTATTTTTCATGTCATTTAAATCGGCATTGGCTTGTGCATCATTAATTGCATCAGAAACAATATCAATGCCGGTAACGTGTTTCGCATACTTCGCTGCAAATAAACTAATGGTACCAACACCACAATAAGCATCTAACACGTGATCATGTGTAGTGATTTGAGCAAGTTCAATCGCCTTTGAATATAAATCATGTGCTTGAACAGGATTGACTTGATAAAACGATTGAGGCTTAATTCTAAATGTTAATCCATCAATATCATCTTTAATATAGCCTTTGCCATAAATGACCCGGTCTACCATTCCAATCACTTTATAACTCGAAGGATTCGCTTGATGTATAATCGTCGTCAGCTCCGGATGTTTTTTAACAAGTGCAGCAACGATTTGAGCTTCTTTTTTAAACCCTTCATACTGACTGACTATAATGAGCATCAATTCTTTTGAGTAAATCCCTTTTTTGACGATTGCATGTTTGATCCAACCTTGATTGGTCTTAGGATCAAAAGCTCTAAGATTATATGACTCTAATAAACTTCTCAAAGATTGAATAATTTGATTGCCTTCTTCATGTTCAATGTAACAATGATCAATATTGATTACTTTTTTTGATTTCGCTTGATAAAATCCACAAATGAGTTTTTTACCTTCATTGGCAAACGCCATCTGGATTTTATTCCGGTAATGTAGAGGAACTGAAGAAGGTTTAATGTCATCTACTTGAACATAAAGTTTAGCAATATGGTTCAGTGCATGTGAAACACGATTTGTCTTCATCTCTAATTGGTGTTCATATGACATATGTTGAAGTTGACATCCACCACACTTGTCAAAATATGGACACACTGGCTTGACCCTAAACTCGCTATCATTTAAGCGTTCTTGAACCACACCTAACATATATGATTTACGATCTGAAACAATCTCTATCCTTGCTTCTTCTCCAATTAATAAATCAGGAACGAAGACCGGTTTTCCTTCATGTTTAACAACACCACGACCATCATGTGCATAGTCTACTGCTTTAGCTCTTATCATATTCACACACTTTCTTTTTCATAACTGTTTTATTATAACATACCAAAGAAAAAGCGCAGAGGTTCTCTACGCTTTTATATTAATATTTGGTTTTTAAATACTTAACATAAAACATTGGATCAAACGGTTGACCAGTTGCATATTCTATAATGTTTTTTGTATCGTTCTCCAAAACTGGTAATTTATGAGAATAAATTTCTATTTTTTCATCTATATCATTTAAAGATCTATAGGATTTTTTTTTATTACTATCAGAAAAATAATATTTCACAGTAAAAAAAATAAATA
>JBMTKL010000061.1:0-5023 GCA_049439405.1 Acholeplasmataceae bacterium
GCTGAGATTAAAAAACTTCCAGATCCACAACAATTATCATACACAACATCATTTCCATCATAATTAACAGTTAATGTCCAATGACCATCCATATTTTTTCTCACGTATTTGATGATACCAACATCACCGTTCATAATCCCTAATTTAGGATCATTCACAAGTTGGATGACTTTATCCCCTACATAATAGGTCTTATCTCCATAAGTCATACCTACTTGACTTGTATCATTAAAAGCTTCTTGAAGCTTTTTATTAAACATATCAATACCAACATCACCTTTATAAACTGGAATAAGAACTTGAATATCTGTGTGAATGGAATAGCCTTGTTTGATGGCACCACGAACTTGATGAATGACTGTGGAAATGAGCTGATTCGTGTAACATTTATATACAAATACATCATCACTTGTAACAACATCCTCATAAGCGACTTCCATTTGATTGACTTTTTGAGATAGTTTAATTATTTGAGAATGTGCAGCTTGACGATGAATTTGATTGAGTTGAACAACAGGACAAATACGCATTGAAATGATATCTTCTAAGCATTGTCCAGGTCCCACCGAAGGTAACTGATCCACATCGCCGACAATAATCACTTGAGCATCATCTTGGATGGCATCAAAAAGTTTATTTGCTAAAAATAGATCAATCATCGATGCTTCATCGATGATGATCAGTTTTTGAGGTAAAGGTGAAAACTGATTGAATCCAAATGAACCATCAAATGAATAACCTAATGTTGAATGAATCGTTTTTGCTGGAAACCCTAACACATCTCTCATTCTTTTTGCAGCTCTTCCTGTCGGTGCCATTAATGCAATAAGATCTTGTACTTCATGATCATCTCTAGAAAGTTTATTCATCGTTAAATAGACTTCTAATATCCCATCAATAATCGTTGTTTTACCTGTTCCTGGTCCACCCGTGATAATACTGAGTGAGGAAGCAAGTGCTGTAACAATTGCTTCTTTTTGAACTTGCGTATAACGAAAATGTTTTTTAACTTCTATACGTTCAACAATTCCCTCTAATTCATCATCGACTTGATGTTGGTGTACCATGATTGATTTGATTTTTGCGGCGAGTTTGTTTGCACTAAAATATGCAACTGATAATGCATATTTACCCTCAACTTCTTTAATTTTTCCAGCACTGATTAGACGTTCTAAAAAAGGCATCATATCAACATTCACATGAAGTTTTTGATTTAAATGTAACTCTAACTGATCCAGTAATAAATACGTGTCCCCTTGTTGAAACCCTCGATGTTCAAAAGTATACATGATGGCTGCCATAACACGTCTTTCATCGTTATCTTCAATACCCATTTGTTTAGCGATAAGATCTGCTTTAACAAATCCAATCCCTTCAACTTCTTCAGCAAGTCTGTATGGATTTTCTTTAAGCTTTTCAATCGTTTGATCACCATAAGCTTGAATAAGTTTCATCGCCATTTTTGATGTTAATCCATAGCTATAAAGTGTCACTAACATCACTTCATGCAATTTATGTTTTTTTAACTCTTGAGATAGCTTTAACATCCTTACAAAAGACAGGCCAACAGGTGTTAACACACGGGGATTTTCAATAATCTTATCAATGGCATCAACACCAAGTAATTCCACTATTTTTTCTGCTGTCTTAGGTCCAATACCAGAAAATAAATGACTTGATAAATATGCGACTAAACCATTACCTGCATCATAATCTAGACGTTTAATCGTCTCTGCTTTGAATTGTAATCCATATTTTTGATGCGTCACATAATCACCTGTAAATGCATAAAGCACCCCATCAGAAAGGGGTGGGAAGTAACCTGTAACTGTTTCTATTTTGTCATCATCAGTGACGATTTTAATAATGTGATAATCGTTATCTTCATTTCGGAAAACCACACTTTTAATGGTTCCTTTTAAATCAGGCATACGGTCTTTTTTCACCTTGATAATAGGCTTCTTTTATAAATCCAGCACCGACACAAAGTTCACCGTCATATACCGCACACAATTGACCAGGCGTCACTGCCTTAACACCTTGTGGGTATGTCACAACCATGTGTTCATCTTCAAAAGTGACATGTACCAGATTATCCTCTTGTCTATATCTAAATTTAGCGGTATAACGTCCATCTTTTTTGATCCCACGCCAAACAACATCTTCAACAATTGCTTGGTCGCTAAAAAGTAGTTCGTGATCGCCATCCGGTTCAACAAAGAGTGTCAAATCATCTAATGATTTACCAACTACATACCATGGACCTGAAATATCTCTCATCCCACCAATATTTAATCCCTTGCGTTGACCGATCGTGTAATGCATCAAACCAGTATGCTCACCAATATACGTTCCATCAAAACGTTTCATTGGACCTTTTTTTGCAGGTAAATAGTTATTCAAGAATTCATTAAAATGTCTTTCTCCAATAAAACAAATACCTGTGGAATCTTTTTTATTCGCAACATTAAGTGCTAATTTGTTCGCAATGCTTCGAACTTCTTTTTTATCGAGTTCACCAATAGGGAAGAGTGCATGCTCAAGTTGTTTTGATGTGAGTTGTGCTAAAAAATAAGATTGATCTTTATTTTGATCAAGTCCTCTTGCTAGATGATACACACCATCTTTATAGACTTTACGTGCATAATGTCCCATAGCAATATAATCCGCACCTTTTGTCATGGCTAAATCTAAAAACGCTTTAAATTTAATTTCATTATTACATAAAATATCTGGATTAGGTGTCCGGTTTTTTTCATACTCAGATAAAAAATGCTTAAACACACGATCCCAATATTCATCAATGAAATCGACACGTTCTAATGGTATATCTAGCATATCTGCAACAATTTGAGCATCTTGGAAATCTCGTTCTTGCTCACAAACATCTGCATCTTTAAATGGATTACCTAAGACATCATGGTTTGTTGCATTATCCCAGTTTTGCATAAATATCGCATGAACATCATACCCTTGTTCTTTGAGTAAGTATGCTGCAACTGCACTATCAACACCACCACTGAGTCCAATAATTACTTTTTTCTTCATATCTTTCTTTTAACATCCGAAGGTAATCTATATTCCCCTCTAGGGGATAAACTAAAATTGAGTATTTTGGGTCCTTCTGGCATGGTTTGTCTTTTAAATTGTGATTGATAAAATCGTTTGAAAAATCTTATGACATAGACGTCTATATCTTCTTCGTTTAACGCGTATGCATGCTTGAGTAAAAACGACATCTTTTCTTCATCTGCCCCTTGAACAAGATGGTGAAATAACATAAAATCGTTGATATCATAACGTCCAATTGAAATTTCTGAATCTTGATCTTTTTTTAATTCTGGCGTTACTGGTGCTTCTAAAACTTCTTTTAAAGTCCTTTGAAGTGACGGATAAATACCTTCACCATAATAATTTACAAGCATTCTTATCCAGGTTTTTGGTAAACCACTATTAATCGCATACATACTCATATGGTCACCATTGTATGTCATAAATCCTAGTGCAATCTCTGATAAATCACCAGTACCTAATACAAAGCCACCGTATTTATTCGCGATATTCATTAAGTTTAAGGTTCTAATTCTTGCTTGACTATTTTCATAGGTCACATCGATGTCATCATGATTTAATTCTTTTAAATGAGTGGTTACCATATTTTTAATTGGCATTTCTAATAATGTCACTCCAAGTGTTTCCATCATGTCTTTCGCACGTTGATACGTTTCACTACTTGTCACTTCACTTGGCATCGTCACAGCAATGATAGATTTTGGATCTCTGCCTAATTTTAGCACAGCTTGATGTGCACAAAGCAATGCGAGTGTTGAATCAAGACCACCTGAAATACCAATAACAACATTTTTAGCAGCATCTGGCATAGAATCAATGCGTTTCATTAATGCTAGAACCTGTAACTTCATGGCTTGTTCAATCGCATCTTCACGATCTTCAACTGGAATAAATGGAAGTGGATTGAGTGGTTTTTCAAATTCAAAGTCATGGACTTCAGGAATAGTGATGTTAATCATTTGGTAATTCTGTTGATGTTTAAAATGCATATCTCTATATGTAGAATCTTGTCGTTTTAAAAAATTAATACCTTCAATATCGATATCTGCAATGAGCGTATGTGCTTCCATTTGATAATCCATGTGTTCAGCAACCATATCACCTTGAACAGCAATCATTTGATGTGGTGAATAAGGGACTTCTGATGTTGATTCAAACGTTCCTGTAGACGTATAAACGTAAGCACCCATTTGTTTTCTAGAGTGATCTAATACATTGATACGTCTTAATCTTGGTTTTGTTACATATTCACTTGACGCAGACAAATTAAAGATTAGATTTGCACCTGCTAAGCTCATGTCATCTGAGGGAGCATACGTTGCCCATAAATCTTGACATACTTCTACACCAAATCTAATGTGTTTATCTTGTTCAATAAACATCATCGCACCAAAAGGGACTTGTTGTCCTAAAAGTTCAATCGATGTCATATGTGTATCTAATCCACTGTGAAACCATCGTTTTTCATAAAATTCATGATGATTGGGAATGTAATATTTTGGAATGACACCTAATATCTTATTTTGTTGAATGACAACACCTGTATTGTAAAGTGCACCATAAATATCTAGAGGCATTCCTAAAATATAAATCCCTTGATATGTTGTTTCCTGCATGATTTTTTTAAGTGCTTCTAAAGCGTCATTTAAAAAAGATACTTGATAAAACAAATCACTTGCACTATACCCCGTTACACATAGTTCAGGATACACAGCAATAGACGTATGTAATGCATTAAGTGATTCGATGATTGATGTTGTATTGTGCTTGATATCACCTACAATGATTGCAGGTGTCACGGCAGCAACCTTTAAAAAGCCTTTTTTATACATGAGATTCCTCGTATAAATGATGTTTTTTTATATATGTTAAAACATGTTGATGTAACAATTGTTCATTCAATGTTTCCCTGAATGATGTAGAAGAAATATTCAAACTAAGTTGTATCACT
>JBMTKL010000062.1:0-4977 GCA_049439405.1 Acholeplasmataceae bacterium
TGATCGATTTCTTTGTGGTTGTTTTTAAGATGAACAGCGCCGTTTGTGACCATTTGCTTAAATAGCTTGCCACTAATTTTACGGTTAGACATAATGTTCTCCTATGTATAGACTATTATTTTCAATTATGTTGATTTATGGGGGTCATAAATCTATGATATTTTAGCATAAAAACCTGAAAAAAGCAAAATGATATCACTTTTTTAACCTTTTGAAGGGATACTTATTGATTATTATTTTTTTTATGATAGAATAGTTTGGTAAAGGGGTGAATATCATGGCTCAATGTTATGTAACAGGTAAAAAAACCTTATCTGGAAATCGCCGTTCTCATGCGATGAATGCAACAAGACACACATGGAAAGCAAACTTACAAACCGTGCGTATTCGTCTAGAAGATGGATCGGTTAAAAAAGTAAAAATTTCTGCACGTGCACTTAAAAAACTCAAATTAGAACGTGTATAAACAAAAAAGCGCTTAGCGCTTTTTTTGTTATGCATTCGTTTCAATAATCAGAATACTTCCTGATGTTATGATAATTTCTCCAACATCACTTGAAAGTTTATTTGATATCCCTAGCATATCATACGGTTTCATATGATAATCATTTAATGGATATTCAAATCCTTTTAAAGATATTTGTGCCTCTGGATAAGGAAATATATTCACAAATCCCTGATGTTTAATCTTTAGAGATTCGCTCGCTTGATATAGTGTAGACTTATCTGTAATCATTTTAAGCGTTGGAAAATGATGAAATAACATCATATGGGCAACCATATGCTCTAATCTTTCTCCAGCATCTCCGCCAATTAATATAACTTCATCTGGTGACATCTCATATGCACGTGTTAATGCATAAAAGGTATCCGTGACATCTTTTTTTACGGGAAGCTTCTCAGTCTTAATGGTATGGAGTAACCCTTGTTGCTTCAAAGAATCAAAATCACCAACAGCTAAGTCAATCCGAATTCTTTGTTTATACAAATAAAAGACGGCTTGATCAACACCAATAATGACATCATTATCTTTGATGTTTACGAGTGATTTAATCTCTTTAGGTGAAGGATACGTGACAACATAAACAGTCATTGTTCGTTTTTCAACCACGCATTCATGTCTTTTTGTTTAAACAAATGGCTACCTACTACGGCTACATCGACGCCAGCATCTTTGCATAAAACAAGCGTTTCATCATTCACACCACCATCGACTTCAATAATGAAGTCGTGTTTTTCTTGATATGGTTTGAGTCTACGTACTTTTTGGAGCATATCAGCCATAAATGTTTGTCCTCCAAAACCAGGTTCTACAGTCATCACTAAGACTAAATCGACTTTATCAATGTATGGCATAATGGTTTCAATGGGTGTATTTGGTTTCACTGAAATTCCAGCACCAATATTTGATGCTTTAATCATATCAAGTGATTTATCGACATCTTTAGCTTCCACATGAACAGTGATGTATTGTGGTTTGATTTCTGCAAAATTAGCAATGTACTGGATAGGATGTGTCACCATTAAATGCACATCAAAAGGTATGTCAGTAAGCTTTGACATCTCTTTAGCGATATGTGGACCAAATGATAAGTTTGGGACGAAATGACCATCCATAATGTCAAGATGAATCATGAATGCTTGATCAAGTTGTTTCACTTAAATGTTTATACGGTGCATTTAACACTGAAGGTGCAATTTTCATAATACTCCTTTTTAATAGGTCTTTTTTTGTCCTTTAATCGTCTCATAAAATGAAAGATAACTATTATAGCGACTTTGTAAAATGTCTCCATTACTTACTGCTTCTTTAATGCCACAAGAAGGTTCGTGAATATGTAAACATGAACTAAATTTACATGAATATGATTGAAATTCTTTAAAATAGTGTCTCAGTTCTGTATCTTCTATGTGTTCAAATGATAATTTTGAAAATCCTGGTGTATCGGCGATCAGACCACCTGCTAAAGGAAATAATTCAGTATGTCTTGTCGTATGTTTTCCTCGACCAAGCGCATCAGATATTTCTTGAGTTTGAAGTGATAATGTTGGAATGAGTCTGTTGAGTAACGTTGATTTGCCAACACCAGTCTGACCAGCAACGACAGTAATCTTATCTTTAAGTAAGGCTTTAATGACATCCAATCCTTCTTCAGTTTTAGGATTTACAGCAATAAATGGATACCCAATGGATGCGTAATACTCTAATGTTTGATGTACTGATTTCAGTAATGCTTCATCCATTAAATCTGTTTTTGTCAAAATAATGTGTGTTTGAATGCCATACATCTCTAAAATGACTAAAAACTTATCAAGTAAGGGTTCATTAAAGTCTGGTCTAATACCTGAAAATACAAGTAACATCTGATCAACATTACTCACATCTGGACGATATAAGTCGTTTTTTCTTGGGTCAATATCATCAATTAATATCGTATCATCACTTGTATTAAGCAGCACGCGATCGCCTACTTTTGGTTCAATTTGCATGCGTTTTAACTCTTTTTTTGTCTTTGATGAGACCGTTTTATAAAATGGAGAGTTTCCATCCACTTGCATGTACCTTAATTTTCCTTTAGCACGTACTTCTAATAGTTGTCCCTCATCTGTTAATACCGTGTAAAGATTTGATATTTGTTTAATGATTGTTCCTGTCATAGCATCTCTTTTTTTGCACGTTGGCTTCTTAATTGACCACATGCAGCATTAATATCATGTCCTTGTTCTTTTCTTAATGTCACTTGGACATGATGTTTTTTAAGTATATCATAAAAACGTTCCATTCTGACACGTGTCGAACGTTTATAAGGTGCTTCAATGACTTCATTATAAGGTATTAAATTAACATAAGCATTCATACCTTTAATTTTTTCTACGAGTTCTAAGGCAACAGCTTCACTATCGTTTATTTCTTGAATCATAATGTATTCAAAAGTAACACGACGATTCGACTTAGCGAGATAATCCCTTACTGCATCTAACACTGCATCGACATCGTATTTTTGATTAATACGCATCAGTGACGTTCTAATCTCATTGTTTGGTGCATGTAAACTTACTGCTAAATTCACTTGAATGCCTAATTCGGCAAACTCTCTAATTTTAGGAACGATCCCTGACGTTGAAACGGTAATATGTCTTGCACCAATGGCAAGACCATGTGCATCATTAATCGTATATAAGAAGTTTGTTAAATGCACATAATTATCAAACGGTTCACCAATCCCCATCACGACCACATATGCAATTCTTTTGTTTGATAGTCTTTCTGATTCTAAAATTTGTGCAACAATCTCACCAGAGGTTAAGTTTCTTTTTTTACTGAGTTGACCACTCGCACAAAAAGAACATCCGATATTACATCCGACTTGTGTGGTCACACAAATACTAATGCCATAATGATGTGTCATGACAACCGACTCAATCAAATGGCCATCATGTAAACTAAATAAATACTTAATAGTCCCGTCTTCACTGTTATGATGAAGCACATATTCAAGTGCTTTCATCTCAAATGCACCATCCAAGAGCTCTATGAGATCATTTGGTAAGTTGTGCATCTCTTGAAAAGAGCTGACTTTTTGTTGATATAAAAATTTCCAAATTTGCTCTGCACGAAATGGTTTGTGGCCTTGTGCAGTGACCCACTCAACAAGTTGAGGTTGTGTAAGATCGTATATATACATATTATTCCCTTATCAGTAATTTAAGTTCAAACGATAATCGGTGTATGACTTTTTTCATGAGCTTATCAACATCTGTAGTTTCAAGTGTTTTTTCAGGATCATTTAAAACCATTCTAAATGCAACACTTTGCATCCCTTCTTCAACATGTTCACCTTGATACATGTCAAAAACAAAGGCATCCACTAATATTTTTCTAAGTGTTTGATTAATGATTGTTAATGGTGCTTCAACTGACATTTCCACAGGCATAATGACTGCTAAATCTCTTGTGACTGATGGAAATTTAGAAATACTTTGATAAAGAACTGTCTCTAAACCTCCAAGCATATCATCTATGTTTAAATGCAATCCAAAGACTTGTTTTAAATCATATGTTTTAAGTAGTGCTGGATGCAAAGTACCCATATCTCCAACCACTTGATCACCATCATAAATGATGACACTTTGATGTGGATGATACATATCGTGAATGTCTTCGGTACCAAGCGTAAAGGTCTTTCCTAAAATGACACTAAGTCTTTTAAGTACGGATTTAAGCAAATAAAAATTAGCTTCTAGTCCTTGAGAAGATGTTGTATGATGATGATATCTTCCCTTCATGATGACATTGAGATGATTGATTTCTTTGCCTTCAGCAAAGACGTGTCCTATCTCAAAAGCAAACATGTGATCTTGTTGTCTTTTCATGTTGTAACTCATGACTTCTAACATACCAGGATACAGTGATTGCCTTAACATCTTTCGGTCTTCACTCATTGGCATCAGTAAGTACACTGGTTTTCCGAACGTAGGAAAATGACGTAATGTCTCTTCACTCACGAGTGAATAGGTAATGATTTCTTGAAAGCCAGCATGTGTCAGTGCATTTTTAAGTTTACGCAATTGTTTTTGATATGGTTTTAATCCACCTTTATAATGATGATTTAGTGGTTTTGCAGGAATGAGATCTAAACCATACATTCTTCCTACTTCTTCGATGATATCTGCTTTAATGTGAATATCATATCGATCATTTGGTGGTAAACAAGAAAGTATGTCATCCTTCACATTAACATCATAACGATATCTTCTTAAATAACTGACGATTTCATCTTTTGAAAGTGATAATCCTAAATGCTTATTAATATCATGAACACTAATTTGGATGGTTTCACTCGGTGCTTCAACAAATATATCTGTTGCAGTGCCATCTAAAACCTCTGCATCACAAAGTTCGACAAGTAGCTTTGTTGCAAGCTTTAATCCCATATCAACGCGATCATATCCTACACCGCGTTCATATCTTAATGA
>JBMTKL010000063.1:0-4892 GCA_049439405.1 Acholeplasmataceae bacterium
TCATCGTCACCGTCAATGACACCACCTTCTGGTGTGTACAACACGTAATCATAGCGTTGTCCGATGACCACTAAGTATCGATCAGTTAAATATAAATCGAGGTAATAAGTATAAGCACTATTATCATTGCTTGATTCAAGTGTTTCATCTAAGACAATGGACATTTCTGCACCATTCACTTCCACAGCAATTAATGAATTATAATTGACGCGATAAATGCGATTTCCATCGGTTTTTATGATATCACCCTCATCAACACCAGCAACTTGAACATTCGTCTCAGAGGCATCTTTTTCAGTAGTTGCATCTTCAGAGACATTACCATCCATTGCCGTTTCTGGTACTGCCACATCATCGTAATACATACGGTTATAATTCGTTGATTCAACGAGTGTCTTAAATTCCTCTAAATCTTTCACTTGTGACAATGTCGTTTGTGATGTTGGATTTTCAAAACGTGCGTCACATCCGATCAGTGTAAATGTAACCGTCAAAGTGATAATAAATAATAATATTTTTTTCATCATATCCTCCTTAGATGACTTTATGATATCAAAGAGTTGTGTCAAAGTTGTGACAAAGAAGAAACAAACCATCAACAACAATAAAATCATGATAAAATATTAATGTGAAAAAAGTACTTATCGTAGAAAATGAATTAAATTTAGTGCACATGATGACTCAGTATTTAGAAAACGCTGGGTATTTTGTGATGTCAACACCAAAAGGCAGTGAAGCTGAAGCACTCGTCAATGCACAAACATTTGATGTTGTTATTTTAGATATCATGTTAGATGACTTAGATGGATGGCGTGTATGTAGACACATTAAAACGACAACGACTGCTAAAGTCATAATGTTAACAGCAAGACACGATGAAGAAGATAAACTCTTCGGATTTGACTTAGGTGCAGAAGATTATATGACAAAGCCATTTAGTTTAAAAGAACTTGTGGTGAGAGTCGGTAAAGTCATGTCAATGGTCAATCATCAAGAGAAATTTCAATTTTTAAAAGCTTCATTAGAAGTGATTGTAGAAGGTAATAAAATCCAACTCACGAAAACTGAAAGTGATGTGTTAGATTTTTTAATACGTCAAAAGGGTGCTGCTGTGAGTAGAGAATCACTACTCAATGCGGTATGGGGTTATATTTATGAAGGTGATACAAGAACTGTGGATACAACGATTAAGCGGTTAAGAAAAAAACTTTTACCGTTGACATGCATCCATACTGTGTTTGGTGTTGGATATAAATTTGAGGTTGAATCATGAAAAAAATCCCTGTTTTTTATCAAGTATTCATTTATATGATGGGATTGACATTTATTTTATTAGGTGTCGTATTTTTGATTCAAAAACAATTTGTACCAATCATATATCAACAACACATTCAATCCGATATGCAAACAGAAATGATGTCTTTAGACGCATTACTCATGAACGCTGAGGAAGATGAACACGAATCTATTTTTTTGAATTTCCAAATTAGACTAGCTTATCAGATTAAACTCTATGACATTTATGGTGTTGAGATTTTTAGTGACAATCCATCTAATTTAAGAACGTCAACGGTCATTTCACTAAATAATGCACCGATCATCGATGAATATTTTGATGGACTCATTCCATATGTTTTAAGATTAGAAAAAACAGAACAGTATATTTATAGAATTACATCACCTACTGAAGGACTTTATCAAACGATTGAAGCTTTAGATACCCTTTATATATACATATTTTTTAGTGGGTTATTGGTGGCTACACTTTCAGCTTTTATTTTTTCTAGAAATATAGTAAAGCCAATTAACACATTAAAAAAAATGAGCGAAAGTTTAGGAAAAGCATCATTACTTTTGGACCGTAGTGATGAGATTGGTGCGTTATCAAAAGCTTTAGAGTCATTGAGAACATCACTATATGAAACCATTGAAAAACTTGAACGTGAACTCAAAAGAGAAAAAAGTCAAGATGCTTTATCTAAACGTTTTATTGCGAACGTATCCCATGAGTATCAAACGCCTCTTGCGGTGATGCTTGCTGCCATAGAAACCCTTCATGATCATCAAGAAATGAGTCAAAAAGATAAAGATAAGTATTTTCAAATGATCACTGAAGAAGCTAAGCATTTGGAAAGATTATCAAAAGATATTTTAATGCTTGCGAAACTCAATATATTAACGCCAATTCACGAGCAATCCAATCTCAATCAAATGGTACAAATGGTGACTGAAGAGCTATCCATGATACACAAAAATGTGATATTGAAGATGGTTCAACCAAAAAAAGACATCGTTATCAATATAGCAAAACATCATCTTAGACAAGTCCTCATTAATGTGTTAGACAATGCAGTAACACATCAAGTAGGTCATCAAATTGATATTAAATTTGAAGAACAAAATGATAAGGTTTCGATCTTTATGTCTAATCGTATGAACCCCATCAAAAATGATGAACTACCCCATTTATTTGATCCTTTTTATAAAAAAGATTCTAAAGGACACGGTCTTGGTTTAGCGATTGTAAAAGGTATTTTAGACGCTTATGACTACGATTATGGATTTCATACTAGTGATGATACATTTTCTTTTTATATTCATTTTTGGAGTAAAAAAGCATGAAGAAAAATGTCATTTTCATTTTAATTCTTATAGTTATCAGTACGATAAGTGGTTGTGATACGGTAGTAATTCCAGAAGATACAATCGTTGATGATACTGAATTTGAGACGCTGAGTGCATTAACAGACCCCAACTATGAACGCATATTTTCTGATGAGGGTATGAAATCTTTAGTCATTGATATTTCAAAAAGTGAATATAACCGCCTTGATGACATCATGTTGACACATCAACAGATGTTTGGAGACTTTAAAAGTGATAAATATGTACGTGCTAATATTACTTACGAAGACAGTCATGGTATTATAACGATGCATCAAGTTGGATTTAGAACCAGAGGAAATTTATCTAGAAATAGAATTCAAGATGATGAGGGTCATATTATTGTCAATCACTACAAGCTCAAGTTTGATGAGACATTTGATGATACATTAGATGTCTCTAAAAGATATTTATTTGGATTAGAAGAACTCGATTTAAAATATAATCGTAACGCAGATCCAACCTACATGAATGAGCATTACGCGTTATCTTTGTATCGTGAATTCGAGGTAATGGCACAACGAACGACACACATCATGGTGTATTTAAGAATTGATGGTCAAATGCATAATATGGGTCTTTATACAGCATTTGAACCCATTGATCAAACGTTTATCGAAAGACGCTTTGAAGGTCTTCATGCAACTGGGGATTTATATAAAGCGTTATGGCAACAATATGGACCAGCTTTGCTGACATATCCAACCGATATGAATGCGATAGGCGTTAAAAATACTTCTTTAAATTATCGTCCCGCTTATGACTTAAAAACAAATAAAAACACATCAACACATGATGACTTACTTGCATTTATGACCGGCATGAATTTACCTTTAACACAAAGGAAAGTTTTTTTAGATACATATGTCAATTTGGACTATATGGCGAGATTTTTTGCTGTATCGCATATTTTAGGGAATCCTGATGACATTCGTTCTAACGGAAATAACTATTATATTTATGTTGATCCTGTTGATGAATTATTTTATCTGATCCCTTATGATTTAGACCACAGTTTAGGTCAAGGTTGGGATGGTGCACCAGTTTTTGAAGAACAACTCGTCAATACACCTATTTATGACTATCCAAGATTTATGGACTATGTGTTGAATGAACCCCCTCATAGTCCATTTGTTGATGGATTATTTTCAATGAGATCATTCCGAGAAAGTTATGAAATGTACTTATTAAATGTCGTCAATGATGAAAGTTTTTCTTTTTCATACGTAAAAGCACTCATCGATACTTTAGTCTTAAACTATCATGACATCATTGAAGAAAGTTATATCAATGTTACATTTGGATATCGAGATATAGAATCTTTTATCACTGGGAAAACAAACAGCATTATACAACAACTCTCTTGAACTTATATCAAAATTGTGTATAATAGTATCACGGATGGAGTTATAGCTCAGCGGGAGAGCACTTGCTTGACGTGCAAGGGGTCCCGAGTTCGATCCTCGGTAACTCCACCATGATCAATTAAAAAAACACCTGAATAAGGTGTTTTATTTTATATTTATGATATGATAAACATAGAAAAATAGGAGATCTATATGAAATGGATTGCGCATAGAGGAAGTCATCTGCAAACTGTTGAAAACTCTATGAAAGCATTTGAATGTGCTCTAAAAGAGAATTATGATGGTTGTGAATGTGATATTAGATTAACTTCAGATGATGGCTTTATTGTCTATCATGATGAGACTTTTAAGCGTTTAAATCATGTGAAGAAGTACGTATCTGAAACATCATTACATGAAGCAACATCGATGCGTTATATAGATGATCACGAACAAACAATTTTATCACTTAATCAATTACTACAATTTTTTCATCAAAAACAAAAATATTTGTTTATTGAAATCAAAGATAAATTAAATGAACGACAGATCAAATCATTCATACACTTACTATCATCTTATGAGATACCTTATATAATAATTTCCTTTCATCTTGAAGTATTACTTCAATTGCGTGGATTAAAATGCATGTGGCTTGTTGATAAAATGCATAATAAAGTGATGGAAAGAATCAAGGATATACCAATAAAACATGTGGGATGTAATGTAAAATACATGACACAAAAATCATTAAATCAAGCCTTGAATCGTGGAATAGAGATAAGTTTATGGACAGTCAATTCAAATCAGTCATATTGGTCAAATCAAAAAATTCAATTTATCACTACTGATTATAGAGTATAAAAAAAAGCGCATTGCGCT
>JBMTKL010000064.1:0-4844 GCA_049439405.1 Acholeplasmataceae bacterium
TGTCACACACGACCAAGAGGAAGCACTTACCATGAGTGATAAAATTGTGGTCATGAATCATGGTGATATCCAACAAATTGGGACACCTGAGGACATTTATAATGAACCAATGAACCGTTTTGTGGCAACGTTTATTGGTGAATCTAATATTATTGATGGTGTTATGAAAGATGACTTGCTCGTTCACTTTGATGAGAAAGACTTTATTTGTGTGGACAAAGGGTTTGGTAAAAATGAAAATGTCGAAATCGTGATTCGACCTGAGGATATTGATATTGTCTCAGCTGAAGTAGGTCTTTTAGAAGGTGTTGTCAGCGGTATCGTATTTAAAGGTGTCCATTATGAAATTGAAGTTGAAACGTCGTTTAGAACATATTTGATTCACACAACAGATGTTCAAACTGTTGGATCTCATGTTGGTTTATCTTTTAATCCAGAGGATATTCATGTCATGGAGTTAGATTCATGAAACCAGTGGTGATTCAAAAGAAAAAACCAAAACAACCCTTACAATTAAAATTAGAACATATCTTTGGAGTCCCTTATCAAGCTGTTATCATCATTCTTATCTTTATTCCAATCGTATTGATGCTTATTTATTCTTTCGAATCCAGAGAAGCGACTCAAAGTTTTTCACTCGTTTTTACGTTTGATAATTATTTAAGATTTTTTAATGAACCTATCTTTATTTCTTTGATGGCTGAATCGATTGGATTGGCTGCAATGTCAACAGTCACTACACTACTTATTGGTTATCCACTTGCATTGATTATCGCAAGAAGTAGAGCGAAAGTCAAAATGCTACTCATATTGCTGGTGACTGCACCTATGTGGATTAACATGCTACTTAGAACTCGAGCCTTACAGCAGTTGTTTGAAATGTTAGCGCCAGAACTCCTAGGAACGAATACAGCGATTGTGGTGGGTATGACATACAATTATTTACCGTTTATGGTTTTACCAATTTACACAATCTTGTCTAAAATTGATGATGCTTTATATGAATCAGCCGCAGATTTAGGTGCAAATAAAATTCAAACGTTGTTTAGAGTGATCATTCCATTATCTATATCTGGCATACTCTCAGGTATCATGATGGTGTTCTTACCTGCTGCAACCACACTAGTCATCCCTAAATATCTAGGAGAAAGTCGTTATTTGATAGGAAATCTTATTGAGAATGCGATGATTCAACAAGGTGATTTTGGATACGGTTCGGCAATTGCTTTAGTGATGGCTGGTTTAATTCTTGTCTTCTTATATTTAATTAAAAAAGTAGACACGTATCAGGGGGTCAATGATGAAGACCTATGATATGAAAACGAAAATATTTTTGACCTTTGTATTACTACTCATTTATTTACCAATCATGAGTTTAGTCATTTTCTCATTTAATGAGTCTAGATCGGTGATTGAATTTACAGGATTTACTTTAGAATGGTATGTTAAATTATTTGAAAGTGATCAAATCATGGATGCAGTCACAACAACGATTGTTGTCGCACTTATCTCAACATTGGTCTCTACTATCATAGGAACATTTGGAGCAATTATGCTCACAAAAAATAGGAAATGGCTGAGGGAATGGACGCTAAATGTTAATAACATTCCGATTGTGAATCCTGAAATTGTCACAGCCATTGGATTCTTCGTCTTGTTTGGAGCATTTTCGATTGAGCGAGGATTATTGACGATGATTTTAGCTCACATTGCATTTAGTGTGCCATATGTCGTCATTACTGTGTATCCTAAAGTTCGTCAAATGGATCCAAATTTAGTGAGTGCTGCAAGTGATTTAGGTGCAACACCACTGCAAACATTATGGCATGTCGTTTTACCACAAATCAAAGTTGGTGTGATTGCCGGTGCAGCCATCGCATTTACGATGAGCTTTGACGATTTTGTGATTAGTTATTTTGCAAGCAGTGGATCTGCTGTACAAAATATCTCGATTTATTTGTATACGCTTAAGCGAGGACTAGAACCAACGATTAATGCGTTATCAACAATTATTGTGTTTATTATTGGTGTGAAAATCACCTATGATTATTTTAAAAAAGAACCTGAATATAAGGAGGAATAAAATGAAGAAAGTCGTGTTAGTATTGATGCTTGCAGTTGCTTTAACAGCACTCGCATCTTGTGATGGTGGTAAAACCACATTGAAAGTATTTATGCCTACTGAATACATTGATGAAGATTTAGTAGCAGCATTTGAAGATGAATTTGATGTCAATGTAGATATTATCGCATTTGATTCTAATGAAGTCGCGATCCCTCAAGTGGAAGTGAATAGTTATGACGTCGTCATCCCTAGTGATTATGCGATTGAAGAGTTAGCAAGTAAAGGATTACTTGAAGACATCGTTTGGGAAGATATTACAGAAATGAGTCAATCAGATTTAGACACAAGTCTAATATCTTTGATTAACTCTATTGATGGATTTAATATTTTAAATTATGCAGTCCCTTATTTTTGGGGGAACGTGGGTATGTTATATGATTCTACTAAAGTGACATTATCAGAACTTGAAGCTGAAGGTTGGAATGCATTAAACACCGTCAATGATGATGTGATGTTTTATGATTCATCAAGAGATATGGTGATGGTTGCTCTAAAAGCTCTTTATGGTGGTTCTGTGGATATTAACAATCCAACGACTGAACAACTTGCTGCTGCAGAAGCTTGGCTCATCGGTTCAGATAGAACTTCTGATGTCGTGTATGCAAGTGATGAAATATTTGATGATATGTTAGTCTCAGGAAATACGAAATATGCAATCGCTGTTTCATATTCTGGAGATGCAACATATCTCATGAGTGAAAATGAAGATTTAGGGTATTATGTTCCAACAAATGGTACGAACGTTTGGTTAGATGCGTTTGTGGTGCCTAAAAATGCTGAAAATAAAGCCTTAGCCTATGAATTTATTAACTATTTCGTGAATGCTGAAGTCATGTATGCAAACTCTGATTATGTTGGTTACACTGCACCTCGTACTGATGTTGTAGATTTAATTATTGCTGATGAATATTATCCAGAAGCATCTTATCGTATGAGTGTTAATCAAAATGATTCAGTGTTTAGATATAATGCTGATAATAAGGTAGCAATTGCTGAACTTTGGGCACGTGTAAGAGCGAGCTAAATATATAAGAAGTCTCCGGACTTCTTTTTTTTTAAACATGACAACCTATGATAAAATATAGGAGAGGTAAACATGAACGATATAAAAAGACAACAAAGACAAGACTTGATGGAAGCACTCTATCAATTTGATTTTTATGAACAAGATAAAGATAAACTTAAAATGATCCTTGAATTCACAGATTATCAAGACCGTTTTTTTGATATTATTGACGTATTTGAAGATGTCAATGACATCATTGAATCATCTTTGACGAATTATACGATGCGTCGTTTATCGATGGTTGATCGTGCGATACTAAGACTTGCAACGTATGAAATGAAATACGAAGCATTACCAAAAGAAATAGCAATCAATGAAGCATTAGAATTAACAAAATCTTTTACGAATTTAGATGATAATAAGCAAGTGAAATTCAATAATAAAGTATTAGACAGCATTGCGAAAAAGTTAGGGTTATGAGATATTTAACAGTTACTGCATTAACTAAATATATTAAAACGAAATTAGAGATGGATGAACATCTACAAACCATTGCGTTAAAAGGAGAAGTTTCTAATTTTAAAAAGCACTCTAGAGGTCATTTATATTTTTCAATTAAAGATGATCGAGCACAAATTAATGCCATTATGTTTGCAGGAGATGCTTCACGTTTAAAAATGATTCCAAAAGATGGTGACCAAATTTTAGTATTAGGTCGCATTTCTTTATATGAACCGAGTGGTACATATTCGATTCAAGTGAAAAGTATCGAATTTGATGGCATCGGGGTTTTATATCAGAAATATGAAGCTTTAAAAAAAGACTTAGAGGCACAAGGTTATTTTTCAGAAGCACACAAAAAACCAATGCCACAGTTTCCTAAAAGCATTGGTGTGATAACATCGAATACCGGTGCAGTGATACAAGATATCATGAATACGTTGAATCGCCGTTACCGTCTTATTGACGTTTTACTTTATCCAGCACAAGTTCAAGGTATACACTGTGCATCAACCGTTGCCAAACAAATTAAAAAAGCAAATGAAGAAATGTTAGTTGATGTTTTAATTGTTGGACGTGGTGGAGGTTCGATTGAAGATTTATGGGGATTTAATGAAAAAGAAGTTGCAGATGCTATATATGCATCTAACATTCCTATTATTAGTGCTGTAGGTCATGAAACAGATTTTACAATTGCAGATTTTGTTGCTGATTTAAGAGCACCAACGCCAACTGCGGCCGCAGAACTAGCGACACCTTCAGGAGATGAACTCTCCAAAAAAATTATTGAACAAGCAAGGCGTTTAAAAGTATTGACGAAAGAATTAGTGAACTATAAAGCATTAAATTTAACATATTTAGAGGAGAGACTGCAAACGTCATCACCAAAACGCAAACTTGAACAGCATCATGAACTTTTAGAAAGTTTAACATCTAGATTAAAACAATCTGTGACATCACTACAAATGCAAAAACAATTACAATATCAAGCATATGTCTCTCGGTTAATTTCACCGGAAATACTGATTCAAAAGAAAAAAGATGATCTTAACTATTTACATCTAATGTTGACTGAACACGGGATTAAAGTTTTTAATCAAAAAAGATATGTATTTGATTTACTTAAACAAAGTCTTCATCAACTCAGTCCGCTCACTGTGATGGAGAAAGGTTATGGACTGATTCAAAAACATGATAAAGTCATTACATCAA
>JBMTKL010000065.1:0-4659 GCA_049439405.1 Acholeplasmataceae bacterium
TCATATTTGCATTGCATTGCTTGTAGTGCTTCCTCAAAAGCTTTAGTGTCATAATTTGGTCTTGTAATAATAATGACTTGAAAGTCATGGAATAAACTTTCATATTCAATCCATTGATGAATCGTTTCAAGTTGATCAGCACCGATGATAAATCCAACATCGTCACCCGTTGTTTCTTTTAGATATCTCATCGTGTGTATCGTCCCTTGAAAAGGGATGTGTTGTTCTAAATCAACAATCGTCAATGATGGATTCATCTCTAATAACATTGATTTTCTATGATGAAAAGAAACTAAATCAGATTTGTTGTAGTGATCACCTACAGGAACGACAAAAATTTTATCGCTAGGATATCTTTTTTGTATTTTTAACATGATATTATGATGTGCAATTGTTGGGGGATTAAATGCCCCGCCATACATCCAAATCATCGTTTTCTCCTCTATTATTATACCACAATAATGACTTTATATCGTCTTTTCAGCGACCCTCATTTTTGCAGATCGACTTCTTGAGTTTTGTAACATCTCATCTTCACTAGGTAACACTGGTTTTTTTGTCACCTTGATTAGTGGCAATGTTTCGTTCATGACTGGTAATCCTTTTGGAGTATGTGATTCACTGTGTAACTTAATGAATTGTTTTACGATTCTATCTTCTAGAGAATGAAAACTAATGACTACGAGACGTCCAGATGGTTTCAACATATCAAGCGCTTGTTTTAATGCACGTTCAATCACTTGAAGTTCTTGATTTACTTCAATTCTAAGTGCTTGAAAAACAGCTTTAGCTGAATGACCTTGACTTTTTCTAAACCATACATCAGTGACCTTCACGACATCCGAAGTTAAATGATATGGCCTTTTTGATATGATGAAATTTGCAAATTTATGTGGTTGTTTAATGTCTCCATAATCTCTAAAGATCTTTAAAAGTGATGCATGATCATATGTATTTAAGATAACTTCTGCAGTGAGCGATTGATGAGGATTCATCCTCATATCAAGAGGTCCTTCTTGCATGTAGGAAAACCCTCTTTTTGGATCATCAATATGCATCGATGACATGCCTAAATCAAATAAAATACCATCGATTTGTGAAACACCGTGTTGTCTTATGGATTGCTCTAAATGCTCAAAGTTTTCTTTAATGATTGTAAACCTTTGATCCTTTAAAATGTCTTCATCGATATGATCATAAGCTTCTGGATCTTGATCAAAAGAAAAAACACGTCCACCTTCTAGACGATTGAGAATTTCTCTAGTATGTCCGCCTGCTCCAAAGGTTGCATCGACATAAATACCGTTTTTCTTTAGTTGTAATGCTTCAATTGAAGCATCTAAAAGTACCGAGAGATGTCTTTGTTTCATATATTTCCTTTATATAAGAAAAAGGTGCTCTACGCACCCTTCTTAATTAAGCTTCTTCTTGCTTAGGTTGTTTTTTCTCTAAAACGAGTTGGCCTTTGTAATAACCACTATTTGGTGTCACGCGGTGTGGTAATGTAAATTCACCGGTTTGTGGACAAACAACAAGTGTTGGTGCTTGTAATTTATAGTGTGTTCTTCTTTTACGCTTTGCCGTCTTCCCTGTTCTTCTAAAAGGGACAGCCATGGATTCACCTCCTCTAGTCTTCTAACAACGCCTCGAATGGAGACGGGTTTTTTTCTTTTTCAAACTTAATGTTATTGGCATCATGATGATAAACTAATACTGGCTTTTCTGCCATTATCTCTCCTAAAACCAATTGATCTAACTCAATCTCTTTTGTGATTTCAAAATCTGCTTCATCTAAATTCCCAAATGAAATGGTAGCATGAAGGTGCATCTGATATGGTACTGGTTTCAAGGTTTTCGCACATGCTAATGTAAGATCAATATCAGCATCAAATATTAAATCATAATATGATGAACGAGCAATAATTTCATAAGTGAGCTCAAATGGTTTGATATGGATCATATCTTCAATATGACTGACGTCAATGGTCAAGGTTGATGTTTTAGGTTCTTGAGTTGCCTGTAAAAATATCTTCATGTCTACATGACCTCAACTTTCTTATTATAGTCAATCCTTATCATTAAGTCAACTTATTTAAAGCGAATAGGTTATTTTCTTACAAATCCTTTAATTAATGATAGGAACATTGATTCTTCTTCAGTAAGCAGTGGTTCTCGTTCATAATCTTTAGTTAATGGTTGACGTCTTAATGTAAGTAATAACTCAGAACCATTATTGAGTTGAAGTTCAACATCTAATCTTACATGATTTGGATCATCTTCTGCACCGTAAGATAAGAAGGTTTCAACGGTGACCACATCTTTAAATTTAAATTCACCTGCGACATCATCATAAACTACACCTGTCATCACATCTATGTTACATTGATGATAATACAAACGCTTATCATCATAAAATAACGTCATGACTGTGGCTTGACTATATCTTAGATTAGATCCACCTTCGAATTCGTCCAAACGATATTTAATATCTTCTTTTAAAAAATGATCAGGAATCATCAATTGGACTGGTTTTTCAGCAATATCCTTAGGAACTAGACCTAAATTTCTAGCACGCCGAATTAATAGTTCTAAGTCTGTAGAAAGAACTTTTTCAAACGTTTCATCTACTTTACCTAGTCTACGTTTAAAATATTTTCTTACTTTCCGTTCTCTAAGATCCATATAGATACCCTTCTCTCTTTTTAACGATAACATATCAAAATCATTGTATCATGAAACACAAGGATGTGCAATGATCCATCGTCTTATTGTGGTGCAATAATACCTGTTAATAGTAGTTCTAAAAATGCGTCATTATTAGCATCTAAAACATATTCGCTAATATCAATATCTGCAATCACTTTTTCTAATGAACTTTTCTCATATGGAACGCCATCAAACTTGACTTCAAATCCATCTAATGGATTCACATCAAAAAAGTCTCCTTGAACGGTCATTTTTTCAATGTTACCATGTTTAATGTTTAAATTAATTTCAAACATACCACCTGGAATTCTAGCCTTTAATACTTTTGTATGGAGTGGTTGTTTTTTATAAATAAATGATGGATCTTCATATTTTTTAGCAAGTTCATTCACTTTCTCAACATCTTCAGGTGTTAATTCGTATACATCTTCTGTTAAAAACTCATTAAAGTGTTGAATGAGCTCTTCCTGAGACATACCACTTAAAAATGGTTTCATATTTGTGACCCTTGATCGCACTGAAGAAATACCTTTTGATATGAGTTTTTCATCACTAGGTGAAATCGAACGTACCATCGTTTCTAAGTCACAGTTATAAAGAAACGTACCGTGCATAAGCATACCATATTTATTTTGTAAAAAGGCATTCCCACTTATTTTCTTTCCTTCATAAAGTAAATCATTTCGACCACTAAATTCAATATCAATATTTAAGGCTTTCATCGCATCAACAATTTTCATTAAATATGGCTTAAAAGAAAATGATTCATTTTTCTTCGCAGTAATCATAGAAAACATCGTATTTTTCTCATCCGCGTATACACAGCCACCACCAGTTGGTCTTCTGTAGATGTCTATGCCTTGTTCATTACAATAAGCTAAATTGACTTCATTTTCAATCACTTGGTTTTTACCAACAACGACACCTTCTATTTCCCAAGTGAAAAAAAAGCTTTTGTCTTCGCTGAGTAACTCTTTCATAGCATACTCTTCTAAAGCGAAATAAAAATAAGGTTTGAGTTTACCTTCATTGTGATGTTTAATTAAAATCATTGTCTCACCTCAAAATTATTATAGCACACATAATAAAGACGCACCTGAGTTAAGATGCGTCTCACATTATTTAAATAAATTTTTAAATTTTTCCCAAGCAGAAGCTTGTCTTTTTGATTCTACTTGACGTAGTTTTTCATATAATTTTTTCTCTTCACCAGACACATGATTTGGTGTTTCAATTTTGACATGAACAAGTTGATTGCCTTTACGTTTGTTTCGAACGTTAGCAACACCTTGTCCTCCCATTTTCAAAATGGTCCCATGATTGGTTCCTGGTGGGATTTTTAGAGACACTTCACCGTAAATCGTTGGTATATCCACAGTTGTTCCTAATACAGCATCCGCTACAGAAATCGGCACTTCTAAATGAATATCATCATTTTTACGTTTGAAAACTTTGTGAGGCCTCACTCTAAACGTTAAAAATAAATCTCCGTGAGAGCCACCTTTCGTTCCACCATGTCCGTATCCTGCAACTCGAAGTGTCATATTGTTATCAACACCTGCTGGAATATTAACTGACGCAGTTTTTGTTTGACGAACTTTTCCTGATCCATTACATGTATGACAGCGTTTTTTAATGATTTTACCATTACCACCACATTGATTACATACTTGTTGAGACCTTATTGTTCCAAACATCGTTCTTTGATCTACATTGACAAACCCATCTCCGTGACATTTTGAACAGGTTTCAATATCAGATTTTGATTTTGCACCAGATCCTCCGCATGTGTGACAAGTGTCTTCGATGTCTACAGTGACATCTTTTTTGATGCCTAAAACAGCATCAAGGAAGTCAATCGTCATAACTTTTTCTATGTCATCACCACGTTGAGGTCCGTTATATGAGCGTTGAGGTCGTCTTTGGTTGCCGCCAAAAAATTGTGAGAAGATA
>JBMTKL010000066.1:0-4605 GCA_049439405.1 Acholeplasmataceae bacterium
AGTTCCAGTTGACGTTTTTTACCGGTATCATATGAAAGTCGGACATACCTATGACCACAGTACATATCAAGACATCTTAAATGATATAGATTATGTTAATTGTAAGCATCGCGCTTTGAAACTTTTAAATGTTCCGAAAACAGCATATGAGATCAAAGAAAAATTAACGCAATACAAAAAGCATATTGTCACACAAGTCATAAAAGAACTCATGGATAAAGGGTATGTGAATGATGATGCTTTTATGAAGATGTATCATGAACTTAGGCCATTCATTGGACCTAAAAAACTAAAATTTACGTTTAGAAATAAAGGCGTCCATGTTGAACGGATCAATGCATTTTTAAATACTATTGATGAATCTGTATCACTTGAACTTGCATTTGAGAAAATATTAAAAAAAACATCGAAAAAAAGCTATCAAAAATCAAAAGAATCAATCTATCAATATCTCATGAATCAAGGGTTTTCATCATCATTAATCCTAAGTAAAATTGATCAGGCATATTATATTGATGATGATAAGGAAAGAGAATTATTAAGTCAATTGTTTCATAAAACGTTACCTAAACTTCAAGGTAATTTATATGAAAAATGTCAGCAATGGCTAAAGAAAGCATTAACAAAAGGTTTTTCATATCAAGAAGCGAAATCATTTTGTGAGGTTATAGATATTGAAAACATGGACTAATGGAAAAATATATACTATGGATGGTCACACCATTCATACACTTTATGTGAGTGATTCAGGTCTGATAATAAGTGAACCTGATGATACACCAAACCTGGTCAATGATCTTCAAGGACAATGCATGTATCCAGCATTTATTGATTGTCATATGCATCTTATGGGTTATGGTCAACATTTATCACGTGGTCAAGTGAAACATTTGCATGGAAAAGCAGACATTTTAGCATACATACGTCAGCATTTAACGACACCAGTTACCTATATCGAAGGGTACAGCCCATGTGGTATTACTAAAGATGATTTAGATCAAATTTCTGCGGATGTACTCATCTATTTAAGACATGAAGATTATCACGGGATGACAGTCAATAGTTCGACACTAAAAAAACTTGAAATCACATCATATGATGGCATACTTTTAGAAAACGATGGAACAAAAGCTATGCAATCTATTGACAAGCATTCACATGAAACGCTAGTGTCTTTTTTAGAAAAGGCGTATCAAAAGTTATATCAATTTGGTGTGATTGGTGCGCATAGTGACGATTTATTTTATTTTAATGGTTATGAAGATACATTGAAAGCTTTTCAAGAAGCATCAATAACTTATCCATTTTTTGCACATTTACTCATTCATCATAAGACACTTCATGATTACGTAAAAAAAGGCAATATCATTCACCAACACGAATATTTAGAATTAGGTGCAGTGAAGATCTTTTATGATGGGACTACAGGATCACAAACAGCCTTAATGTCAGTACCTTATACTTCAGGAGGGTTTGGCGAAAGAATAAGTGATCAAGAAACATTTATCGCTTATGTAAAAAAAGCAAGAGATCATGATTTAGCAGTCGCTGTTCACGTGATCGGTGATAAAGGTTTGGAAGAAGTCTGTGAAATTCTTAAAGCTTATCCAGTAAAAAAAGGGTTAC
The DNA here is from genome assembly GCA_049439405.1 of Acholeplasmataceae bacterium. Classification (GTDB taxonomy): domain Bacteria; phylum Bacillota_I; class Bacilli_A; order Acholeplasmatales; family Acholeplasmataceae; genus UBA8290. The sequence goes on from JBMTKL010000066.1 coordinate 1,627, forward strand.
ATGATCGCATCATTCATGCGAGTTATGCGACACCTAAATCGTTAGAATTGTTAAAAACTTTAGATGTTTTTCTAGATGTACAACCTCAATTTATTACATCAGATTTCCCGCAGACCTTAGATTATTTTAAGTCACTACCCAACCTGATATTTCCATTGAAAACGTATCATGATATCAATATCAACTATGGTTTAAGTAGTGATGCACCTGTAGAAATACCCAATCCAATATTAGGAATGTATGCCGCGATTTTTAGAGAGATTGATGGTGTGATTTTTCAACCAGAAGAAAGACTCTCGAGAATGCAGGCACTACTTGGATATACAACTCATGCATGGACACTTACAAATCAAAAAGGTGGCTATTTGAAACCAGGCTATCCTGCCCATTTTGTGATCACAGACCAAGACATACTCACAACACCAAAGACACAGTTTAAATCGATAAAAGTATCTGAAACTTATGTGTTTGGTAAACAAGTGTTTAACCATAAAAAGACATAATGTATGTCTTTTTTTATAGGTTTTAACTTAAAGATGAAAAATTAACAACAACTTGATAAAATGAAATGAAGAGGTCATTATGCTAATTTTAAAAGATATTGTCAAAATTTATCAAAGTAAAGATTTACAAGTTACGGCGTTAAAAAAAATAAATGTATCATTTAGAGACAAAGAATTTGTTTCTATATTAGGTCCTTCAGGATGTGGGAAAACAACACTGCTGAACTTAATTGGTGGATTAGATCGCTACACTGAAGGTGATTTAGTGATTGATGGGATATCAACAAAAACGTATGGTGATGCCCAGTGGGATACATATCGTAATCACCGTATTGGTTTTGTGTTTCAAAGCTATCATTTAATAGGACATTTATCTGTCATTGAGAATGTTGCTTTAGCCTTAACTTTATCTGGGACATCAAGAGAAGAACGATTAGAAAAAGCTGCAGCTGTACTAAAAGATGTAGGATTAGAGGATCAATTACAAAAATTTCCTAATCAATTATCAGGTGGACAACAACAAAGGGTATCTATTGCTAGAGCGCTTGTCAATGATCCTGATATTTTACTTGCCGATGAACCAACTGGTGCCATCGATTCTAAGACTGCTGAAAAAATTATGTCGATACTTAAAGAGATTTCAAAGACTAGACTCGTGATCATGGTGACACATAATCCTAATTTAGCCAACACCTATAGTGACAGAATCATTAAGATACTTGATGGTGAAGTGTTAGAAGACAGTCATCCATTAGTAGAATCAGAAATTGAAGAAAATATAGAAACGAATCAAAAAACAGCAATGTCATATATGACTGCTTTAGGGTTATCATTTAAAAACTTGATGACTAAAAAAATCAGAACACTCATTACTGCTATTGCTGGATCTATTGGAATTATTGGAATCGCTCTGATTTTATCAGTGTCTAATGGGTTTCAAATTTATATTGGTTCAGTTCAACAAGAATTATTATCTGCTGTACCGATCACCATTGATGAACAAACCATCGTATTACCAGATTCTATCCCCACAGGTCCTCCAATTTTCACAGACACGAATACTGCTGAATTATTTCCAAGTGTGCCTTTTGTTACACCGTATACACCAGTTCAACAAATTTCTAATTATACACATTTTAATGTGTTGACAGAAGATTATATGACATACTTAGAACAACTCGATTCTACATTATATCAAGAACTTACGTATGACTACGATATTGAGCCTTTAGTCATTAGAGAAATTGATGGATCATATAGAAGAATCTCATCAGGGAGTATTCAGATGCGTCAACTTGATGTAGACGAAGAAGCATTACTAGATGCTCAATATGATGTGTTATATGGAAGATTTCCGGATAGTGATGCATTAGAAATGGTGATTGTTGTATCTGATCGAAATCAACTGAGAGACTTTGTATTAGAAAATTTAGGGTTTGTTGACGATGAAGATCAATTATTAGATGAAATACTCTTTGATGATTTAGTCAATTTAACATTTAAACTTGTTCATAGTGGTATTTACTATGCACAAGGTGAAGATGGATATTTTTATGCCAATGCTGAACAAGCATATATGCATGAAGAAGCAGTCAACTTAAATATTGTTGGTATTCTTAGAGTCAAAGAAGGTTTAGATAACGAAGTTCTTAGAGAAGGATTTGGATATAGTCAAGCCGTCAGTCAATATGTTTTATCAAACAGTATGGATGCATCCGTGGTTCAAGCATTAGAAGCATCTCTTGAAGCTGGCGGTAATGAAGGACCTTATACATCAGTGTTTAGTGATGATACATATCAATCAAAAAGTGATGTTGTGAATGTCATTCAGTGGTTAGGAGGGTCACAATTTCCATCCCAAATCACTATTTACGCGAATGACTTTGAAGCGAAAGAAACGATTTCAGCATATTTATCAGCATATAACGACCAGTTTGCTGATGATGAAGTCTATATGAAAATCATTCACACAGATTTTACACAAACATTTACATCATATTTAAGTCAAATTGTGAGTAATGTTACATTATTACTCGTAGGCTTATCTGGTATTTCATTAGTGGTATCATCCGTCCTCATTGGTATCATTACATATGTATCGGTCATTGAAAGAACGAAAGAAATTGGTATTTTAAGAGCATTAGGTGCTAGAAAAAAAGATATTACCAGAGTGTTTAATGCTGAAACGATGATTGTTGGTTTTTTAGCAGGATCGATAGGAATTATTGTGACTGTTATATTAAATCCTATTATCAATGGTGTCATTGCAAATGTTGCTGATATTAGAAATTTATCTGTATTAGACCCTGTGACTGGATTACTCCTTATCGTATTAAGTATTGCATTAACCTTGATTGCAGGCTTTATTCCTGCTAAAATAGCTTCTAGAAAAGATCCAGTCGTTGCACTTAGAACGGAGTAATATGACACTAGATATTTGGTTTGACTATTTATGTCCACAATCGTATGTATTACA
>JBMTKL010000067.1:0-4565 GCA_049439405.1 Acholeplasmataceae bacterium
GTACTTGCACACGAGATTGGACATGCTGGACATTTCCAATATGCGAATGCGCATCAAAAATTATTAAACACAAGACCTTCAATGTATTTCATTGAAGCACCTTCTACAACGAATGAACTACTCATGGCGAATCATCTTATCAAACATGCATCATCAGCACGAGAAAAACGTTGGATTCAGTCCATTACGATTTCTAGAACGTATTATCATAATTTTGTGACGCATTTACTAGAAGCTGCATTTCAAAGAGAAGTGTATGACCGAATGGATCAAAAACAACCCTTGTCAGCACATGGTTTAAATGCTCTTAAAGTGGGTGTATTAAGAAAGTTTTGGGGAGATGCCGTTGAGATTCCTGATTGGGCAGGACTGACGTGGATGAGACAACCACATTACTTTATGGGACTTTATCCGTATACTTACTCTGCAGGGTTAACATTAGGTACAAAAGTCGCACGCATGATAGAAGACAACGTCATCAAACCGGAAGCTTGGATCGATGTATTAAAAGCTGGTGGTACGAAGACGCCGATGGAACTTGCTCAAATGGTTGGAGTAGATTTGACCACGGATCAAGTATTAGAAGAAGTCATCGAATCAATTACGAAAACGATTGATGACATCATTCAATCAGTATAAACGATAAGCAAACTTACGAATTTGTAAGTTTGTTTTTTTATATTGACGCAAAGATAAAAGTACTGTATAATCACGTTATAAACAAATGTTTAAATATAAACAAAAGTTAGGTGATTGTCATGAAGCTCAATGACAAAGAGAAGAGACTGCTTGATTTATTGAGAGCGAATCCCTATGTCACACAAAAAGAGATTGCATTATCCATGGAATTATCAAGACCTGCAGTTGCCAATATGATTTCTGGTTTACAAGAAAAAGGATATATATTAGGAAAACCTTATGTACTTCGTACTGATGCTTATATTACATGCATTGGTAGTGCAAATATGGATGTGACATTAATGTTAAATGATGCACTCATCAAAGGAACTTCTAATCCGGTTCAAGGATTGTCATCATATGGTGGGGTCATTCGGAATGTCGCAGAAAATTTAGCACGTTTGCATGTAAATGTTTCACTTATGAGTCTCGTTGGTGATGATGCTTACGGATTAGAGATTTTATCATCATCACAAACCTTAATGGAGACATTCGCCACTGAAACCATTGCACATGAATCGACCGGAACTTATTATGCTGTCATAGACAAAAAAGGAGATATGGCATACGGTTTTGCGTCTATGGCGATCAATGAACATATGGACCGGTCTTGGATATTAAGACATAAAAAGCACTTGGTGATGAGTAAGTATATCATTTGTGATTTAAATGTGTCTAAAGAAGCGATCGAAACGTTACTTGAACTTAAAGAAGAATTAGACGTCCCGCTCGCGATTGTTGGTGTCTCAGGACCAAAAATGTCACATTTACCAGACGATTTAGATGTGCTAGATGTGCTCATCTGTAATGTTGATGAAACACAAACATATTTTAAAACAGACATTAATGACGCATCAAAACTATGTCAATTGTGGCTAGATAAAGGCGTGAAAAAAGTTGTTGTTACCGCTGGTATTAAAGGATCATATTACGGAGAAAACAACAATGTATTGCACCAAAAGGCAAACGATGTCGATCCTTCATCTATCGTTGATGTCACAGGTGCAGGTGATGCCTTTAGTAGTGCCTTTATGTATGGTATCATCCACGGTTATTCCTTATCAGAAGCTGTAAAATTAGGGACAGTGAATGCAAGTTTAACGATACAAGTTCCACACGCAGTGAATCCAAATATATCCATAAAAACTATTAAAGAGGAGTTAAAAAAATCATGAAAACACTTCATCCATTATTAGACATTAAACAAGAAGTATTAGAAGCACTTGAAAAAGGAAAGCCAGTCGTAGCATTAGAATCAACAATCATTTCTCATGGAATGCCTTATCCTGACAATGTATCTATGGCGAAAAAAGTTGAATCGATTGTTAGAGAAGAAGGGACCATTCCGGCAACGATTGCCATCATGAATGGCAAAATCAAAATCGGGTTAACAGATGATGATTTAGAGACACTCGCTCAATCAGATCAAGTTGTCAAAGTATCGAGAAGAGATGTTGCGCATGTGATCGCATCAAAATCAATCGGTGCGACAACGGTCGCATCAACCATGATATGTGCTGAACTTGCGGGTATTAAGTTTTTCGTGACAGGTGGTATTGGTGGTGTCCACCAAGGATTTGAAGACACTATGGATGTTTCTGCTGATTTAGAAGAACTCGCACAAACCAACGTCAATGTGATTTGTGCAGGGGCTAAAGCCATCTTAGACTTGCCAAGAACGATGGAATATTTAGAAACAAAAGGTGTGCCTGTGGTTGGATATCAAACCGATGTGTTACCTGCTTTTTACACGAGAACATCACCCATTCCACTCCATATATCAGTCAATGATGTCGATGAACTTGCAGAGATGATTCATACGAAAGATGCACTCAAATTAAAAGGTGGTGTACTGATTGCCAATCCTATACCAGCATCTGAATCATTAGATGAAGCGTATATGGATATAATCATCAAAGAAGCCATCGCAGATAGTATAAAAGAAGGTATTTCTGGAAAAAAAACAACGCCATATTTATTGAAGGCTATTGTTGAAAAAACCGAAGGAAAAAGTTTGCAAGCAAATTTAGCACTTGTATACAACAACGCAAAGATAGGTTCAAAGTTAGCGAATGCTTACTTTAAGAAGTCATGATGTCAGATCAATATATGTATCAATTAAAAGAAATTGACGCCATATTAAATAGTTACACTTTAAAACAAGGGGATAGATTTATCATTACACAATGGCCTTCTAAAAGGAAAAAAAGAGTGTGTTTGATCTATTTAATGTCTGATTTTTTCAGCAAGGATGTTCACTACTCTGAAACAGAAGTCAATGCCATATTAAAACCGATTTATGAAGATCATGTGATGTTAAGACGCTTTTTAATTGATTTACAACTATTGACGAGAGATGATTACGGTAAGGTCTATCAAAGAACTGAAAAAAGAATTCAAATCATTGATGAAAAAAACATGTAATATTTTCATAAAATGGTGCTCTAAGGTTTATTTATCGCTTCATTTCATGTATAATTATGACGGGTTTGGAGGACATACATGAAAAGAAAAACAAAAATCATTTGTACATTAGGTCCATCTGTTGATAATAAAAAGATGATAGGAAAACTTGTTGATGCTGGCATGAATGTATCAAGACTGAATTTCTCACATGCCAATCATGAAGAACACGCGAATAGAATTAAAATGGTGTGTGAAGTGGCAAATGAAAAAGGCAGAATTATTGGTATTTTAGCAGACACGAAAGGTCCTGAGATTCGTACTGGACAATTTGAAAATGATAAAGTCGCCTACCAAAAAGGTGATATTGTAAAAATCGTCAAAGAAAAAATAATAGGAACTAAAGAAGCCTTTCATATTGATGTGCCTGAAGTGTTTGATGATATTCAAGTCGGTCAATATATTCTCGTTGATGACGGAAAGATGCGATTTGATGTATTAGAAAATCATGGGGATTATTTAGTTTGTAAAAACTATAATAATGGCGTTGTTAAAACGAAAAAAGGTGTGAATGTACCAAATGTAAAATTATCAATGCCATTTGTTTCTGAAAAAGATAAAGAAGATATCATCTTTGCAGCAAACCAAGATGTTGATATGTTTGCATTATCGTTTGTCAGACGCAAAGAAGACGTGTTAGAGGTTAAAGATTTATTGAAATCCTTAGGCAAAGATAACATTGAAATTATCGCTAAAATTGAAAACCAAGAAGGTGTCGATAATTTAGAAGATATTTTATCAGTATGTAATGGTGTGATGGTTGCACGTGGAGATTTAGGTGTTGAAGTGTCCACACAAATGGTACCGATATATCAAAAGAAAATCATTAAAATGGCCAATGAGCTTGGAAAACCAGTCATCACTGCAACACACATGCTTGAATCGATGATGAATTCACCTAGACCAACAAGAGCAGAAGCAAACGATGTTGCGAATGCAATCTTAGACGGAAGTGATGCCATCATGCTATCTGGTGAAACGGCAGCGGGTGAATATCCAATCGATGCTGTCCTTACAATGGATACAATCGCGAAAGCCATTGAAAATACGATAGATTATGAACAAAAATTAGCATCATTAAGTAAACTTGCTGGGAACACGGTGAGTGATGCGATTGGTGTTGCAGTCGCTCAAGCATCACTGACGTTACCTAAAGCGGAAGTGATCATGGCGTTTACTGAAACTGGTGGGACTGCAAGAAGACTTTGTAGATTTAAACCTTCTGTTCCAATTATCGCGATTACTGAATCGCTTTCAACAGCGCGTAAACTCACTTATTATTGGGGTGTTCATGCTGCGATCAGAAAAGATTCTCATGATATTGCTGAATACGATAGAGTAGCGAAAGAAGTTGCCATTGATTATGCATTCCCTAAAGGAACGACATTAATCATTACTTCTGGTTGGGCACAACGACATGGTAC
>JBMTKL010000068.1:0-4478 GCA_049439405.1 Acholeplasmataceae bacterium
CAAGGGGTATTACTGACGACCAATTGAACATTGATAGTTTGTCAAAACGTCTGAAGCAATATGATGAATTGATTATTGCGACAAATTCAACGGTTGAAGGTGAACTCACCGCAACATACATCAAAACCTTATACGAAGATCAGCCCCTTGATATCTCAAGACTGGCTTATGGTTTACCTGTAGGTACAGATTTTAAATATGCTGACGCACAAACACTTGCTAAAGCAGTAGAAAACAGAAAAAAATATTAGGAGGGCAGCATGGATGGTATTTTACAATTTTTCACAGACATTATTGGAAGTTTAGATGGTTGGTTAGAATCAACACTACAATTTGATAACACTTTATTAGGATTATATAATGATTATATAGCACCAATTCCAGAGCTTTTTAAACTTGTTGGTACAGTCTTTCTAGGCATTATTTTCGTACTTGGAACAGCATCATTTGTTAAAAAGATGCTTAAACTTTTTTTAGTCTTAGCAGTCATCATCATTATCGTGATGGCGGTATCATAAAAAATGCTTGCAAAACAGTTCTTTATACGTTACAATAGTTACGTTTTAGGAGGATTTAATGAGCGAAACTAAACAAACGTTATCGATGATTGAACTTGCAGAAGGGTTTTTGAAAGATCAAAAATCTGAGGCAAGCATCAAAGACATCATTCAATATGTATTTACAACAAAAGAAGAAAATGTAGAAGATGTGGAAAAAGTGACACGTTTCTACATGGATATGACAACAAGTGGTAAATTTGTTTTTTGTGGTGAAGATAAGTGGGATTTAAAAGAAAACAATTTAGATTTATGGGATAAAGATGGTCATGCCTTTGTGACTGAAGCTGAAATCGTAGAAGAGTCTGAAGAAGAAGACTTAGACTTTACAGAATTCAACATTGATGATATTGATTTACCTTCAGAAGAAGTTGTCGTTGTTGAAGAAGAAGATGTCGAGGAAGAACAACAAGAGGTCGATCAAGAAGAAAAAGAAGCACTCAAAGAAGAAGAAGAATATTTAGATGTAGAAATTTCCATGAAATCAACAGATGATGACGATGTTGGTGTAGACTTCGATGATGAAGATTACGATGAAGATGATTATAATGAGATCATGGATGACTACGAAGATATGTACGAAGATTAAAAATAAAAAAGTCTCAAAGCTTGAGACTTTTCTTTTGAAAGATTGAGTCATTTTGTAAAGTATAGTATAATAAAAAAAGAATAAGGAGGCGTCAATATGCCAGTAGTTAATGCAAGAGATATGTTAAAAAAAGCACATGCAGAAGGGTATGGTATTGCCCAAATCAATATCAATAATTTAGAATGGATCAAAGCGACACTAGAAGCCGTTGAAGCATTAAAATCACCAGTTATTTTAGGCGTATCAGAAGGTGCAGCGAAATATATGGGTGGATATAAAAATGTCATGGGCATGGTTCATGAAGTGTATAACTTTTTAGGGAATACAGTTGATGTAGCTGTACATTTAGACCACGGCACTTACGAAGGTGCTAAAAAAGCTTTAGATGCTGGATTCACTTCAATTATGTTTGATGGCTCACACTATCCGTTTGAAGAAAACTTAGCAAAAACAAAAGAAATCGTTGCGTTATGCCACGCAAACAACATATCTGTTGAAGCAGAAGTTGGTTCAATCGGTGGAGAAGAAGATGGCGTTATCGGTGGAGGCGAAATCGCAGATCCTGAAGAATGTCGTTTAATTGCAGCCACAGGCGTTGATATGTTTGCTGCAGGTATCGGAAATATTCACGGTATGTATCCAGCAAACTGGACAGGGCTAAACTTTGATGTATTAAAACAAGTTCAAGATGTGACAGGTGGTGTACCACTTGTATTACACGGAGGTTCAGGTATTCCTGATGACATGGTTAAAAAAGCAATTTCATTAGGCGTATCAAAAATCAATGTGAATACAGAATGTCAATTAGCATTCGCAGCTGCAACGCGTCAATACATTGAAGAAGGTATAGATAAAGTGGGTAAAGGTTTTGACCCTAGAAAACTTTTAAAACCAGGAACAGAAGCAATTAAAGAAGTCATTAGAACAAAACTTACACTATTTGGATCTGTTGGAAAAGCATAAAGAGGAACCTATGAACGAAGAACGCATCTATCATGAATACGCAAGTTGGAAGTTAGAAAAAATTGAACTGATTGAACAACTCAAAGGACAGTCATCAAATTTGATTGTACGTTTTAATCATGTCATGGACGTCGTCGATTTTTTATATGACAGAATGGTAGAAACGCTTCAATATAATGAAGAAGAAGTCAACATCTTCAAAACTGGGTTTTATTACATTGCTCAACAAATTGATGAAATAGAAACACTTTTAAAAGACCACTATCAAGATGATTTACATGCATTAGAACTTCGTTCAAAAGAAGTCAACTTACTATTATCAACCATTGATTTTCAAAACGAACTCATGGGTGTAGAAGTTTTTGAACAAAAAGATTTAGATCAACTCATGGATTTTGAACATGATGTATTAGATAAGTTGAAACAAAAACAAGAAATACCTGAAAGTATGTTTCAAGCACTTGATAGCTTGACACTAGATATATTTTCTAGATTAAATGTTGAGTTTTATTCCATTAATGATATTTTTTTAGAAATCGCAGATGAATTAGGGATTATCGAATAATAAAAAGCCCCACCTTTTGGTGGGGTTTTTGTTATTCTTTTGATTTTAGGTGTGGAAATAATATGACATCTCGAATATTAGGCGTGTTCGTTAATAACATAATGAGCCTGTCAATACCAAGACCTACACCACCTGCTGGTGGCATTCCGTATTCTAAAGCTTCAATAAAGTCTTCATCCATATCGTTTGCTTCATCGTTTCCAAGTGCTTTTTGTTCCAGTTGAGATTCAAAACGTTCTCGTTGATCGAGGGGATCATTGAGTTCACTGAACGCATTCGCAAATTCACATTTTACAATAAAAAGCTCAAAACGTTCTGTAAATCTTGGATCGTGCGCATTTTTCTTAGCAAGCGGACTAATTTCTAACGGATGTCCATAAACAAATGTTGGTTGAATTAAGGTGTCTTCAACAAACTGTTCAAAGAATGCTTCAACGATATGTCCAAACATGAAATGTTTTTCAATATGGACATTGTGTTCTTTTGCTGCTTTTTTAGCATCGTCTAGTGTTTTGATATGAAAGAAATCAACACCAGTTTTTTCTTTGATTGCATCAACCATGTGAACACGCTTAAATGGTTTTTTAAAAGAAACCAGATGCTCTTGATATGTAATGTCAGTCGTATTTAATACTGTTGAAGCAACATAGTTTAATGTGTCTTCAACTAATGACATCATGCCTTCCATATCGCTATACGCTAAATACGCTTCAATGGTTGTAAACTCAGGATTATGTTTTGCATCCATCCCTTCATTTCTAAATAAACGGCCAATTTCATATACTGCCTCTAAACCACCGACGAGTAATTTCTTTAAAGGAAGTTCGGTTGCAATACGTAAATTAAACGTCATATCTAATGCGTTATGATGCGTTGTAAAAGGTCTTGCAGAAGCACCGCCTAGAGTTTTTTGTAATACAGGAGTTTCTACTTCAATAAATCCTTTTTCATCAAAAAAAAGTTGAATGGCACGAATAATTTTTGGTCTTAAAATCGCCACGCTCATTGCATCATCATTCGTAAGTAGATCTAAATAACGTTTTCTACGTGCAATTTCTTTATCAGCGAGTCCGTGAAATTTATCAGGCAATGGTCTTAATGCCTTTGAAAGATGCGTATAAGTGGTTGCACGTAATGTTAATTCATCTGTATTTGTTCTGAATAAATACCCTTCAACACCTATAATATCTCCAAGGTCACTTTGTCTTACAATATCATAAGCTTCTTCGCCTAAATCATCCATACGAACATATAGTTGTAATGAACCAGTTCTGTCTTTAATGTGCATAAATCCTGCTTTACCTTGGCCACGCTTAAGCATAATTCGACCTGCGATGGATAACACAACATGTTTTTCAAGTAAAGTTTCTTTGTCAAACCCATCATAAGTGTCTATGACATCTTTAATGTAGTGGCTTCGGTTAAAAGCTTGACCAAAAGGATCCACACCCTTATCTTTCATATGATTCATTTTTTCTATACGTATTTGTCTCTGTTCTAAAGATTCCATTGGAACTCCTTTTGCAATAGTTAAGGCCACTTTGCGGCCTTAAACTTCTTTAACTATTCTAAACATATCATCATGTTGTTTTTCTGATAATGAAGTAATTTCTATGATAAGCGTTTTAGAAGCAAATTTAATCGTCACAATATCACCAAGGGATACTTTACTACCTGGTTTAGCGATACGGTCATTAATTAAAATACGACCTTTTTCAGTTGCTTCTTTTGCAACAGTACGCCTCTTAATGACTCTTGATACTTTTAAAAACTTATCAATTCTCATCTTTTGAATTTATACCGA
>JBMTKL010000069.1:0-4399 GCA_049439405.1 Acholeplasmataceae bacterium
TGGTTTAACATAATGAGAAACATCAGCAATATGAACGCCTAATTCGTAACCATCATCAGTTTGTTCTATGTGAATAGCATCATCTAAATCTTTTGCATCTGCACCATCGATGGTAATGATTAAACGGTTTTCAAAATCTAAAGTTACATCTTCATCTTTCGGTAATCCTTTAAGTGCATCAAAGACTACAGGTTGAAACGTATGTGGCCACATGTATTGGCTCACTAATTTCATCGTTTCTATATCAGGATCATTTTCATGTCCAATAATATGATCCATGTGACCTTTGATATGAAGTGGAGTAATTTCATCAATGACAACATATGCGATATGTCCATCAACAACGTCTTGATTAATATCTATCATCAATAATTGTTGTAGTTCAATATCTGGATCAATATATGTTGTGTATTGATTTTTTGATACAGTACAAATTAAGTGTTTGAGACCTCGTTCAACAATTTCAACAATTTTAGGTCGGTGCAAACGATCGTCAACAATGACAACATCATTTTGCATCGCACTACTTAAATAGTCTTCATCTATGTATATGTCGTCTTCATCTTGCAACTTCAAAAACCCAAAATGTTTTTTAATATCCATCGTTCCAATATAAAAACCAGGCTTCATCATAACCTGTTGATATTTAATCATCACATATGGACTTTTTTTCACAAGCATTTCATTGTCAAGTGTTAGAAGTACGGACCCAGACTCTGAAGCATGTATCGATAAATATAAATCTTTAAGTGTCATCATATTAAATAAAAGGCAAGAGCGTGCTCTTGCCTCATCCTTTTACTTTAAATTGTAAAATGCAGCTAATCCTAAATAAGTGGACGTTGTTTCTAGTTGATCTTCAATTCTAATAAGCTGATTGTATTTAGCAATACGATCCGTTCTAGAAGCACTTCCTGTCTTAATTTGACCTGCATTAGTTGCGACTGCGATATCAGCAATGGTTGTATCTTCTGTTTCACCACTTCTGTGAGAAACAACTGCTGTATAACCAGCACGTTTAGCCATTTCAATGGCTTCAAAAGTCTCAGTAAGTGTCCCGATTTGATTCACTTTGATTAAGATAGAATTTCCAACATGTTCAGCAATACCACGGCTTAAGCGTTCAGTGTTCGTCACGAATAAATCATCACCAACTAATTGAATTTTTTTGCCAAGAGTCTCAGTTAAGTATGCCCAACCTTCCCAGTCATTTTCATCTAAGCCATCTTCGATCGTAATGATTGGGTATTTTTGAACAAGTTCACCGTAAAAATCAGCAAGTTCTTTTGAACTAAATGATTTATTACCTTCACCAGCTAAAACATATGTTTTTGTTTCTTTGTTGTAGAACTCTGAAGAAGCAACATCCATGCCTAAGAACATATCTTTTCCTGCTTCATATCCAGCAGCTTTAATGGCTTCCATAATAACTTGTAACGCTTCTTCGTTAGATCCTAAGTTTGGAGCAAATCCACCCTCATCACCAACACCAGTATTGTATCCTTTAGACGTTAATACTTTTTTCAAGTTATGGAATACTTCAGCACCCATACGAATGGCTTCTTTAAATGATTTAGCACCTACTGGTAAAATCATAAACTCTTGAAAATCAACATTATTATCAGCATGTGAACCACCATTAATAATATTCATCATTGGTACTGGTAATTGACGTGCATTAAATCCACCTAAATAAGTATACAGTTCTACACCTAATAAATTAGCAGCAGCTCTTGCAGCAGCCATTGAAACACCTAAAATCGCATTTGCACCTAATTTTGATTTATTCGGTGTACCATCTAATTCAATCATACGTTGATCAATACCAACTTGATTTGTTACATCATAACCAATCAATTCTGGTGCGATAATGTCGTTTACATTATCAACTGCTTTTAAAACACCTTTACCTAAGTAACGGCCTTTATCTCCATCTCTTAATTCTACTGCTTCATGTTCGCCTGTAGATGCTCCACTTGGTACGATTGCACGTCCAAATGCTCCTGATTCTGTGTATACTTCAACTTCAACGGTTGGATTTCCACGAGAATCTAATACTTCTCTTGCGTAAATATCTGTAATAAATGGCATATTATAACTCCTTTGTTTTCGTTTTAACCATGATTATTATACAACGTTCTTGTTGTTTTTCAAAACAATATTTTTTTAATATTCTATATATTTCAAACGCGGCCAAATAATGAGGAAAATCAGTGATACACTTAGTCCTTTTACGATGTTAAATGGTGTGTAACTTGCAACCACTGCCCATAAAAATGTCATGACTGTATTGTATGTGACATCAATGACATCAGATAGATCATTAATGAACCCAAATACTTCAAACTGAATTGTATTTGTGAACCCATAATATGATAGTAACAACGGTGTGGTAATGAAAAAATTTAATAAGACCATCATAATGGTAAGAGACAATGTTACTGTCCCTAAAAATATTAAATAATCAAAAATCCTTAATGGCATGGTCTCTGATGGCACTTCGACTATAAATGGTTTTGATTGTCTTCTTGTGATTTTTGATGCCAAAATAAACCCAATCATTACAGAAATTGCAGCGATAACCGCGATCATTTCACCAATGATATTTTCAGGAATAAACCCTTTAAATGTAACACGCACGAGCGATCTAAGTATAATCACTATAATAGTATCTTTTGGACCTAATGTAACGATCGCAACGAGTATTGCAACATCACTAAAATCTAATCTCAAAAATACCGAAAAGGGTCCACTTGGAATAAACCAAGGTATTTCAAATAAGGCTAATACAATCGAAATAGATGCGAGTGCAACAATATAAACCATTCGTTTCAAATGGACAACATTCATATAGATACCTTTCATCGTCATTATGTACATAAATTGTATCATATTTTTATAGTTTTATCATACTGAAAACGTTTTTCAACACAATGTTTATTAATTTGATTTTCGCCGTGTATAATAGAGGTGCAAGGAGGACTGAAATGAAGCAAACAGTCGCATTAATTATCTTAGATGGATATGGCTTATCTAATAAAACATCAGGAAATGCTGTGAAACTAGCGAATTCACCTTTTTTAAACACATTATTTAACGATTATCCTCATAACACATTAAAAACATCAGGTGAAGCCGTTGGACTTCCTGAAGGACAAATGGGTAACAGCGAAGTTGGACATTTAAATTTAGGAGCCGGTAGAGTTGTTTATCAGTCATTAACTCGCATAAACAAAAGTATCAAAGATGGAGATTTTTTCACCAATCAAGCATTTTTAGACGCTATCAATTATTCAAAAAAACACGGCAGTAAAGTTCACGTATTTGGACTCATTAGTGATGGCGGCGTTCATGCATATCCTAAACACATAGAAGCTCTTTTTGAAATAGGCAAAGCACATCATGTTCCAATGTATTTACATGCTTTTATGGATGGTCGTGACACACCACCTACATCAGGTAAGCATTATTTAAAAGCATTACTTGATAAAGACATTAAAGTATCAACAGTAAATGGACGTTACTATGCGATGGACAGAGATAATAACTGGTCTAGAGTCCAAGCATCGATTGATGCCATGACACAATTAAAAGGTGAGCACTTCAACGATCCTTTAGCAGGGATTCAAGCATCCTATGATGCGGGAATTACTGATGAATTCATTAAACCTTTTATTGTAAATCCAAAAGCTCAAATCGAAGCTAATGATGCCATTATATTTGCTAACTTTAGACCCGATCGAGCGATTAGAATTGCGACAGCTTTTTCAAATCCTACTGCAACTTCAGAATATGTGAGCGAAGGCAAACCATCGTGTGATATATCACGTATTCCGTGTAATATTTTCTTTGTATCTATGATGCATTACTCAGAAACCGTAAAACGTTCTAT
Organism: Acholeplasmataceae bacterium; assembly: GCA_049439405.1. Classification (GTDB taxonomy): domain Bacteria; phylum Bacillota_I; class Bacilli_A; order Acholeplasmatales; family Acholeplasmataceae; genus UBA8290. The sequence continues at coordinate 3,893 of JBMTKL010000069.1, forward strand.
TGCATTCCCGCTCGTAGAATTGAAAGATATTTACGGGGAAGTCATTGCGAATCAAGGCATGACTCAAGTTAGACTTGCTGAAACTGAAAAGTACCCTCATGTCACTTTCTTTTTTGATGGTGGGAAAGAAAAACAACTTCAAGGTGCGGATCGAATTCTTGTTCAATCTCCTAAAGTAGCCACTTATGACTTAAAGCCTGAGATGTCAGCATATGAGGTTAAAGATAAGGCTGTTAATGCAATTAAGTCTGGAAAATATGATACGATGATTCTAAATTTTGCAAACCCTGACATGGTTGGCCATACAGGCTCACTTGAAGCAGCAATTAAAGCGATTGAGGCGGTTGACCAATGTACTAAAGAAGTTGTTGATGCGCTTGACAGCGTTGGTGGTGTTGCAATTGTATTAGCAGATCACGGAAATGCTGAAGAAATGATTAGCGATACTGGAGAACCACATACAGCACATACGACCAATGTTGTACCCGTTGCTATTACCAATAAAAA